>DXJL01000204.1 GCA_019057635.1 Candidatus Heimdallarchaeota archaeon | reverse complement strand
TAATTCACAGCGCAACGATGGTGAAAGCAGGAATCTTTTTGATAGCTCGTAGTTACTTCGTTTTTGAATTTGCAGATTCAAATGCTTTGTTAATTGTTGCTCTCATTGGTGGAATTACAGCAATCATGGCCGGTTCTATTGCATTAGTTCAGACAGATATCAAAGGTATTTTGGCGTTTTCCACTATCAGCCAACTCGGATATATGACCATAGGTTTAGGTGTGGGAGGAATGGCGGTCGCTATCTTTCATGTCATTAATCACGGGATATTCAAAGCTTTGCTCTTTTTATCTGCAGGTTCAGTCATTCATGGATCTGGAACGCAAGATATTCGTGAAATGGGTGGTTTAAAATCACATATGCCTGATACTTGGAAGGTTATGGCTATAGGCTCACTTTCACTTGCAGGCTTCGGAAATGGATTCTTTAGTAAAGACGCAATTATTTCACATGCAAGGAACCATATAGTACATGAACCATTAATCGCGCTAGTCTGGCTTTCTGCGTTAATTACAGCGTTCTTAACAGCATTCTACATTTCTAGAATGTGGTTCCTAGTTTTTCCAGGCGAAAATCGTTCTGGTCATGATATTCATGAATCTGATGGATGGATGACTAAACCATTATGGATCCTAGCTATTGTATCATTGGTATTAGCGGGAATATATTCAGTTGGTCTGATAGGAAGTACGTTCAAAATTGAGCTTTTTTCACTTTTTAATATCGAACACCATATGGTGGAATGGTTAGAAGGTGGAATAGGGCCAGTTTTTGATTTTGAGACAGGTAGTACATCAATTTTTGTAACCACTCTTGGAATAGCTCTGGCGTATTTGATTTACTATCCCCGTGCAAAAGCTCAAATCACTTTCCCAAAAGATGAACCTTCCTTCAAAATAGATGTACCTGAGGCACCATCTGATAGAATTACAAATATTCAATTGAAAGTTCGATCTTTTGTACGTGGAGTAAAGGCTTCAGCACCTGGTCGGGGAGTTCAACTGATATTAGAGAATGGGTATTATTTTGATACACTCTATCTGAAACTTGTTCATATATTCTATGAGTACTATTGTGAAGCTATGAACTGGATCGAGAAGAACATCTTCGATCGAGCAGTGAGATTCACTGGAAGAATTGGTTTTGCGCTCTGTGGTTTTTCTAAGTGGTGGGATGATACGGTTATAGATGGTTTGGTTCGTTTAACAGGTCGTGCCTCAGTTGCATTGTGTAGTTTAGCAAAAGCAACAGATGAACGAGTCATCGATCAAGGGTTAATAAGGGGCTCAGCTAAAGGTGTTATGAAGACTGGGGGGTATATGAGACATGTTCAAACGGGAGTAGTGGAAAATTATGCACTGTACTCCTTACTGGGTGCAATTGCAATTATTATCATCGGTTTACTAATGGTAGGGGTATTTCCCCTCTAAAAAATTGAAGGTTGAAGACAATGATAACACAAATATTATTTGGAGAAAACGGAATCGGAGTGTTAACTCTTATTTTCCTTCTACCAATTCTAGCAGCACTGCCAACATGGTTTATAGGCCGTGTACGTGAAGGATTTGCACGCTATTTTGCACTGCTAATGAGCGTAATCACGTTTGCGCTTGCTATATTGGCTTGGATGATGTATGAAAATCATTCACTGTTACCTGCAAGTCTGCATGAAGGCCATGCAGCTGGTGGTGAATGGGCGTTAGTGGTAGATATTCCTTGGATTGAATCGATAGGGATGAACTTCTCACTTGGAATTGATGGGTTGAGCTTACCATTAGTTCTCTTAAGTGGATTCATCTTTTGTATCGCGATACTCGCTTCTTTCAAGGATATTCGTGAAAGAGAACCCGCATATTATGCTATGATTTTACTATTAGAAACAGGTGTTCTAGGAACTTTTCTTGCTACTGACTTCGTCATCTTTTATGTTGCCTGGGAGTTAGTACTAGTACCAATGTTCTTCCTGATAGGTATTTGGGGTGGACCACGACGGGAATATGCAGCAATTTACTTCTTTATTTATACACACGTTGCTTCTATGGTCATGCTTTTGGGAATCATTGGTATTTGGTTGGAATCAGCACGACACACTGCCACTGGAATGGGAACTTTCTCATTTGCGGAGCTTACAAAAATGTCCCTCCAATTTGGTAATGGAACATTTGTCTTGTTAATATTCCTAGCATTATTGTTTGGATTTATCGTAAAAGTTCCAAGCGTACCTTTTCACACTTGGCTCCCCTTGGCACATGTAGAAGCTCCTACTCCTGGGTCTATGATATTGGCTGGGCTGTTATTGAAAATGGGTGGGTATGGTCTAATGCGTATGGGTGGATGGTTCTTACCCGACGCATTAAAAGAATTTGCCTGGTTAGTAGCTGTAATAGGAATCGTTTCCTTGCTATATGGTGCGTGGGTTGCTTTAAGACAGGTCGATATGAAATCTCTTGTAGCTTACAGTAGTGTTGGCCATATGGGAATCGTTCTTCTCGGGGTTGCCGCTCAAACAGAGGAAGGATTCGCTGGAGCACAATTTATGCAAATAGCACATGGAATCATATCTCCTTTGTTGTTCTTCTTAGCTGGAACCATAGGACATTCAGCGCACACCAGAGATATCCCTAAATTACGTGGTATAGCAAAACATATGCCTATAACTGCAGCAGTGTTAGTTTTTGCCTCATTTGCAAGTGCAGGCTTACCAGGCCTTGCAGGATTTTGGTCAGAATTATTAGTATTCATTGCTCTCTTTGAATGGGCACCAGTTCTTGCTTTTATAGCTATTTTCGGAATTATCTTTACAGCAGCATATTATCTTTGGATGTTACAAAGAACTGTTTTCGGTGATAAGAACCCTGAACTTTCACATGCCCATGATGTCTCCCATTGGTCACAATATTCCGTTCTTGGCCTATTAAGTCTCTTTACTCTCCTCTTGGGATTATTCCCAGCATTACTACTAGATATGATGACTGAGGCTTCCAAATTTTTCGCAGAGCAATTCGTAAGGTGAAATTAAAATATGAGTAATATCGCCATTATACTGTTACCCTTCCTAATATTAATAGGAACTATGATCATATGTCTTCTTCTTGAAGCATTCAATATAGCAAGGAGATTCACTCCCCCCATCACTATTATTGGTGGATTTCTCTCACTCTATAGTGTTATTATAAGTGTAAATGGTGATATTTCTTATCTTTTTGGGAATCCTGATGATTTCCTCGATATTAACTATTCTTCCGGATTATTGGTTATCGATGATTTCTTTCGATTCTTTGCAATTATCTTTCTCATTGTATTAGTTTTCGTAGCCATATCTAGTAGTGACTATATGAAAACCGACTACAATTTGGGTGTCTATTACTCACTTCTCATCTTGGCTACCATTGGCATGATGGTTCTAGTTGCAGCAAATGATCTACTTTTAATATTTGTAGCTTGGGAACTGGGCTCTCTCCCAGTATATTCTCTTGCAGCGTACCAGAAATCAAGAGCTGAAACCAGCGAAAGTGCGTTGAAATTCTTTTTAATCGGTGCAATGTCTTCAGCCTTCATATTATTTGGAATTTCACTCATTTATGGTATCACAAGCTCAACAGGTTCACTCACACCCATGAGTCTAGAAACAGTGATCATATCTTTTGCAGATTTATCGAGTTATTCTCCTTTGCATGTATTGGCACTGATGTTTCTATTTGTCGGATTTGGTTATAAGATGGCTGCAGTTCCTTTCCATGCGTGGGCAGTGGATGTATATCAAGGGACCCCTACAGCTATTACAACTTTTCTTGCTGCTGGATCCAAAGCGATGGGTTTTGCTGCAATAATGCGAATTGTTGTTATGGGATTAACAGATTTAGGAGAAATATGGGGAATGATCTTTGCTATATTAGCTGTTTTAACAATGACACTTGGTAACTTAGTTGCATTGGTACAAACGAATATCAAGAGAATGTTGGCTTATTCTAGTATAGCACACGCGGGGTATATACTGATATCATTAGCTGCCGCAGCAAATGAACCTGCAGCAGCTATTACAGGACTCATTGATATTACTGTAGGAAGTTTTTCAATTGCTGCAGCTGAGTTCCACATTCTGACTCACGCTGTGATGAAGATTGTTGCTTTTACAGTTGTTATTGTTGTTTCCTTTTCTGTAGGCAGTGAGGATATTAATGACTATGCTGGGCTCAGGAAACGGCATCCGTGGATAGTCTTTGCAATGACAATAGCTCTTCTAAGTTTAATGGGTATTCCCCCTCTAGCTGGATTTATTTCCAAGTTGTTTATCTTTTTCTCAGCTATTTACGCTGATTTGATATGGTTAGCAATAATTGGAGTAATCAACAGTGCAATATCGGTTTTTTATTACATACGAGTAATAAAATTAATGATTCTCGATCCACCAGCCGAAGAACTAATTGAATCCCATACAGTCAATGTTGAATCAATGAAAACTTACAGAATCCCAATGTCATATGCAATGGCTATTGGAATTGGAGTGATTCTAATTATTCTCATCGGTGTGATCCCGGGAGCTATTTTTGATTTTGCCGTTAACGCTGCAAACAACTTCATTTCGTCTTGAACATTCGTTGTTAGTCTTTGTTGGGAACAATTATCATGAAAGTTGATGTGCTAGTTGTAGGATTAGGTCCAGCTGGAGCATCCACGTTGAAAAACTTAACAAAAATCGCAGGTAAAGACCTTTCAATACTTGGTATAGACAAACGAGAACGACCAGGTTTCCCTGTGCGATGTGGAGAATTTATGCCCTCCCCAGAGGAAATGGCTATTCTTACTCCTGATGTTCCCAATGCACTTAATTTTTATACCTTTGACTCGAAATATATAGCTTCCAGGACAAACCGAATAAGTTTTCATTCCCCAGCGGGAAAAATCATCCAAACTCCCTTTGAAGGATATACATTACATCGGGGAGTTTGGAATGAAGATTTACTTCTTTCAGCTGAAAAAGCTGGAGCTCAGATTTGGAATTCGGCGCGAGCTGTAAACAAGGTCAAGAATTCCGTTTGGATTTCCCGTGAAGGATCGACTCCTGAACCTATAAAAGCACAAGTAATTGTTGGAGCAGATGGTGCCCGATCCCGAATAGCTGGATGGACTGGGCTATCTGAAAAACGGAACACAGAGCATTTTGTTTATGCTAAACAACATGTAATGACCAACATAGATTCCCCAGATTATGATCCCACAGATATACAGATGTTTTTCGGTGAGAACTACGCTCCAGGAGCTTATGCTTGGGTGATTCCGAAAAATGGAAATACTGCGAATGTAGGAGTTGGACTACGAACCCCCATGACTAAAGGTAAAATCACAGTATCCAAAGCATTAGAAAATTTTACCTCAGAGCATCCGTTCGTAAGTGAATTGTTACAGTCAGCTACAATCTACTCGACAATTGGAGGTCTCGTTCCTGTCGGATTACCACTGAAAAAAACTGTTGATGAACAGTCAAATACACTATTAGTAGGGGACTCCGCATGTCAAGTTGTTTCCAGCGTTGGAGGTGGTATACCAACATCAATGGTAGCTGGATCTATTGCTGCTGAATCAATCCATAATTATTTGACTGGAAATGGATCACTTATTGATTATCAGACTAAATGGAAAGAACAGATGATGACAATGTTCACGCGTGCATATAAATTAAGACGACTGTTCGATAAAATATCATCGGGACGTGATAGTCGAGTTCAGTGGTACCTTAATAGGTTAAAATCGTCAGATGTGAATGCTGTGGTTCATTGTCGTGTTCCACTAAAAGTGACTCTTGCATTCCCATTTATTAAGTATTTAAATGCGTTTCTTAACTAAAAAAAATGAACTAAATCCACCGTGTGTAACCAGGCATACTACAGCATTTGGGGAGCGATTCATGATGACAATCTTCACCATTGACACAAATTAAGCTTGGAGCTCCTTTAATTTCCCCTATGACCATATCTTTTCCACAGTGTTGTGGAATGGGAGATATTGTTTTCCCACAGCTTTGACAACGATAGGAAGGCATATGTACAGCACCTATTGTATTTTTCAGTGAATATTTGATTATGAGTCTAAGGTAAATTATTGATATTATGCTTTTTTAATTTAACGGAAATGATGATTGCTACACATCCAACAGCTATTGCCCCTAGACCAATAATAAAAAGGGATAAACGACTTGTTGTAACAGTGATTGTGAGTTGAGCAGACGTACTTTGTTCATATCCACTGAGTAACAGTGAATCATTCCAGTTTTCCATTATGCCTACAACAATTATAGGACGGCTAAGAATTTGTGTATAGATCGTTGTTTCATCAATGTTTGTAAAATTCATAGCCAGTGCTGTGCTATATAACTGATCTAGTAAAATCGAATAATTACTCTTGAACAAGGCGAGATTTTCGCTCGAATTGGGAGGGTTATTCTTGAATAGTGAGGAGAGATCTTGGTTAAAGGAGTTGTAGTGTTCTTGAGAGGAAATTAGTAGGATATGGTCAAAGTCACTACTCTGAGGTTTAACTATTAAGGAACCACGCACTTTTATAATTGTTTGTGGTTGGAAAAAATAATTAGTTGGTTCTATGGACAATGCAACAGAAGGAGCAAAAGATGTGGGTGAAATGTTGAAAGAAGAATTATTCGAGCTAGAGTCAATAACTTGAGTTCCAATCATAGGCCCCATGACCAAACCAATTAGTAATAGTGCCACTCCTGTCGTCATGACATAGCCATCATAGTCCATCCGTGATCTTAGGGTCCGAACCCATTGCGTTGAAATTTTGGGTAACATTGGTCTCGTGACTTGGAGGAAGATTAGAAGGAGGAACAAGTGAATAAAAATATCGTCTATGCGTATTGCAATAACGTCTGTCCCAAAAACTTCTATTCTTTCAGAAGGGGGTAGATTGACGAAATAACTAGCAATTCCCCTTAAATAGGAGATACTCGTTAGATGAAATTCTGCACCGACTATCATAACTGGAAAGAATAACCATGGGACTAAACTAAGAAGATAAACAAAATCAAGCTGATAAAGACGATCAGAAAGGGGGTAAAAAATCGCCAAGGGATATTCAAAGTCCAATAATAAATGAAAAATCCATAAAAGGCCTGCGTATAGGAAAAGTCGTCCCCTAAAAGCATTTTTATAGTGAATTGGATTCCCAGGGCTATTATTTCCAAGATCAATTTTATACTGATTCAAAATGTGGATACTAATCCCAAGAATGACCAATAATGTCGGAGGGATAAGACTATGAGATAACCCACGGTGTATCCCCAAGAAGATGTCAACATCTGGGATGATAGAAAAGACTAAGACAATCCAGAAAAGATATTTCTTCTCTTTAAAGTTATTTTTCTCTGTGGGAGAAAGAAAGGACCAAAAAGCTATCCCTGCTAAGCTTAGATGTGTTGTAAGTATTGTCATTAAGCACTCACTACTCTAATAAAGAAAAACAAGAAACCTAGTAAAATAGTTGCGGCACCAAAGGTAAGACAGAATTTATCGTAAGGCATCTTCTTCATTTTGAGTAATAAATCCATCATCAAGATTCCGATGATAGCTGTTAAGAAGATTGAAAAGACTAATAATGGGAATGGAAAAAATACGTTTCCGACAGTCATACCAGTAAAATTTATCCGAAAACCTTCTAATAAAAACTCTAATAATGTGGCTCCTAATACTGCGGGAATTGATATCAAGAAACTAATCTTAAATGCATCTTTATGCATGATGCCGATTATAAGCAAGAATGTAATCGTCATCCCACTTCGACTAATGCCTGGTAATGCAGCAATTCCCTGGGCGAGACCTAGAAACAAAGCTTCTTTTCGTGTTACTGAATATATTTCTCTGGAACCTTGATCTGATTGTTGCATTAATACTAAACCTGTAAGAATTAGCAAACTTCCTACAATTATTGTAAAAAGAAGGTCTGCAGGAATAACAAGGTTGGTTGTGAAGGATACCCAATAAGTCTTGAAGATTAATACAATTGGTACGGCCGTAAAAGCAGTTCCAATTGTGGTGAGGATCATTATTTCCAAAATTGGTGAATGTCGGTCAACCATTTCTAGTAAATCGTTTCTAAAGTACCAGATGACAGACATCATTGTACCAAGATGTAAAAATAGAGCTAGTGTTACAGCAGCTAATTCATCGAGACCATATATTGTTACAAATAGTAATGATAATTGGCCTTCTGAGGAGATCGGAAGCCATTCAATAATTCCTTGAAATAGAGCCATGAGTATAGCAGCAAGAGGATCAATCATCAGAGAAATATCCTTAAACTAGCATACTGAACATTAATTCAAAAGCCTAAGTATACTGAAATGTCTGAATTATTTTATTCACAACTTATTAGAAGTGTTTTCTGTCCTTAAAATCAGAATTAAACCCTTAGATTCTAGTATTATAGATTTATTCACTAACATAAAATTTATAAACAATGCGTGAATATATTTTTTATCAGAGATAACTACTAAAAGGTGATATGTATGAATCGAAAAAGACGAAATTTTGATAATTTTTGGAATTTTGACTTTAATGACATTTTTAAATCATTTAATGAAGAATTCAACACTTCTCTTAAAGGAATGAATAGAGAATACACAGAGGATGGACCGATTACATTTGGATATTCTATGCGAATTGGGCCAGAAACCGATTATAGACCAGAAGTCCGACAATGGGGAAATTTAAATGACTATCGTGAGAAAAGAGGACTACCCCAACTTGAAATGATTCCCACACATCGTGAAACGCCGCAAATATCCTCGAAATCTGCCAGTTCGGATCGGTTCGTTGATATTTTAGATGAAGATGATTCTTTAAAGATTATAGTAGAGGTTCCTGGGTTTACAAAAGACAATTTGAATATCGAAATTGACGAAAGTGGTTTGGAGTTAACTATTAATGGAAAAGCTGATACCAGAGAGATTAATCAAGTTGTACACTTACCCTCGAAAATAGAACCGAAGCAAACAAAAAGTACGATCTGTAATGGAGTTCTTGAAGTACACAGTAAAAAACAAAAAACTACTGAGAAAAGACATAAATTGAACATAGAATAGTGAATGAGTGCAATTAGAGGGGTGGAAAATTCTCTACCCCTAATTATTATTTTCTTCACATTGATGAACTAATGAGGAAAGAAGTGAGTAAATTTGGAAGAATATAGACAAGAAAGTGCGGATTTCGTTCCCGAATATTTATCGAGTCTCGAAGAGTCGGTACTAGAGGAGTTATCTGTAAGGGAAAAAAACTATAATTTTCGTTTTAATGGTCTTCGGCGATTACTTAGAGATGTTCACCAACAAAAATTAACTCGAGCTTTAGAACGTCTTCAAGAGGATCGATTGATACAACAATCGCCAGACGGGGGATATGGTTTGGGTAATGAAACCTATGACAAAGTTCGAGAATATTTCGGTAATCAGGGACTTGTTCATCAGTATCAAGAACAAAATAAGGAACTGTAAAAGATACTCACAATAATCACTTCTGAGAAGGAAATCCCGGTTGAAGACCTAGTTAAACGATTAGCAGGGAAATATTTTGGATATTATAGGTTTGTTGGCCACTTTTCTACTGATAATAAGGGGCGTTTAGAGTGGATACATGTCGAAGATCATTCTAAAATATTGATTTCTACAATTTCCCAAACAGAAATTGAAATTGAAAGTTATAATGTTAAATCTGAAACAATTGAGAGATTTATCCAATTAATTCGCCAAATGTTGGTTAATCATCAAATTTTTCTACAAATACGTAGGACAAGTACCTCACATGCAAATTGATTAGCTGATTCTATTTTTTCTATCGTGCATTTCATCGATAGACAAACTTCATTTTTCTTCTTCTCCTCAATAGCCTAGATACTCCCACTCCCCTTTATATTCATAGGTGGGTCAACAGCTGCAGAGATATCTAGAAATATTTAGCCATATTTCACTTGAAACAATGGAAGGACTTCCAAAAAAGTGGGGTTCTTATAAGG
>DXJL01000203.1 GCA_019057635.1 Candidatus Heimdallarchaeota archaeon | reverse complement strand
GGTCTGTTCCCTTGAAAATATGTAATCTTTCATTACTATATCCAATAGCAGGGACATACGTGAGAAGGAATTCAAGATTTGAGACAGAATACCCCGTTTCTTCCGCTAATTCCCGTCTTGCACATTCTTCAGCAGTTTCACCTTTATCTATTTTCCCGGCGGGAATTTCTAACGTTTCGTCTTGGATGGAATACCTGAATTGCTTAACTAGGATAATTCGTCCATCATCCAATATGGGTATAACTGCTGATGCATCGGGATGGATTACTCTAATCCGTTCTGTGATTCTTCCTGATGGTAATTTTGCTTCGTCAAGATTGACTGAAAACGATTTGCCGTGAATGGTAGAAACGGTTCTAATCTTTTCTTCCTTGGGCATTAATTTCATTTCCAATGGTAATAAAGATCAGGATCAGTATTGTTTTCCAACGTAAACAAAGCACTTTGCTTGGTTTCCGCAAATAAAGCATTTTTCGTCCCTGGACGGAATTTTTGTTTCCTGAACATCAATTCCCCGAACTTCTGCACCAGCCAATTGATCTGTAATCTCCTCAGCACAATTTTCTCCGTCTAAATCAATGCTACACCATGGAATTTTAACCATCTTTCGTGATTTAATATGTTCAACTAATTCGTTCAGTGTTTCGGCACTTGCCAATCGAGAATCGAAAAATTCTTGTGCGCGTTCTTTAATACATTTATTCAGATCGGCACCTACCTTCTTTATTGTTGCTTCTAATTCAGTTTTGGATATTATAGTTTTTTCTCGATTATCTCGTCTAAAAATAGTAATCTGATCCTCTTTTGCTTCACGACGGCCAACTTCTAGGCGTATAGGAACTCCTTTCATCTCCCAGTAATAGTACTTATCCCCTGGACGTTTATCACTAGCATCAATTTGAACTCGATAGCCCATAGCCTTTACAAGCATCCGGAGTTCTTCAGCGTAGTTCTTGACTTTAGTTACTTGTTTTTTGGCCAAAATTGGGACAATAACCACTTGAACTGGAGCAACTTCAAAGGGAAAAATCAATCCCGAGTCATCACCATGTACGGCGATCATTCCACCAAAAATTCTTGAAATTGCTGGGCCGTAACAAGTCTGGTATGCAGGATGTGATACACCTTCATCATCCATATAGTTTATTCCAAACGCCTTAGAAAAGTTATCTCCTAACAGATGAGTTGAGGGTAGTTGAAGAAATCGTCCATCAGGCATCAATGTATCCGCAGCGTATGTATGAACGGCTCCTGCAAACTTATCCCACTCTGGACGCTGAAATTGTATGAATGGAATTCCAAAACGGTCATGCATTACATTTATCGAAATTTGCATATCTTCACGGGTTTGTGCTTCCGCTTCTTCCATAGTAGTGAATACATTGTGGGATTCTATCCAGATGAATTCTCTTCCCCGGAGAAATGGGCGGGTTGATTTTCCTTCATAACGCCACACTTTCCCTGATTGATATAGTTTAAGCGGTAAATCTCTCCAGCTTCTTATCCACAAGGAGTATAAAGGATACATTGCTGTTTCACTGGTTGGTCTTAGCGCAAGCCGTTCCTCTAACATACCAGTACTGCCAGCTGAGGAAATCCAAAACACTTCAGGAGCAAATCCCTCAACATGATCTGCTTCGATTTGAAAATTTGATTCAGGGATTACACTTGGAAATATAACTGGACTATGCCCAAATTCTTCTAATTCTTGTTCATAGAGGTCAAACATTCGTTTTATTGCTATAGTAGACCATGGTTGGTATACTAGGAACCCTTTTACACCATATCGCATATCAGCTAATTCAGCAATTTGGACTATCTTGGTAAACCATTCTGAAAAGTTGTCTTGTTTTGATATATTGAATGTAACTAAACTTTCGTCCTCTTTTGTGGGGGCCTTTTTCACTTGTGGTTTTGTTGTAGTTTTCTTTGATTTTTTCTTAGCCATCATCAGACACCAACATTCAGTACTTGATATAATGATTTTAATGGTAAATATAAGTTATAAAAAAGATTTAAATTAAGGAAAGCATAGGGTTGTCGTTGTATAAGTAGAATATAGATCAAATAATTTTTATTTGTAAGGAAAACGATCCATCCTTTATAACAACTCCAAACAACCTTATTTATTTGTGATTTTTAAGCTTCTCACCTATGTGAAAATCTAAGTTAACCAGAAAATCAAAGTGGAATTATCTATTCTCGAAAAAACAAATTTATGTAATTGTCAGGGAATTGTTATCATCATAAAGAAGATTATGAGCAAATTGTACTCAGCTTTACTGTTAATCTTAATTTGGTGAATTTGACACCAGTGACACAAAGTAAGTCAACCCTTGCATTTGTTCAAGGCTCCCGTTATGATTACGCCGTTTTATGTACAGATTACTGTGGTTCGCAAATTTGGGATGCTACCAATTTAGATACGGATTAAATCTTTTTTATTTCAAGTATAGATGAGATTAATGATAGAATTTCTATTTATACTAGGAATTATAGCACTCCTGTAATCGAAAAACCTGGTGATACTGACTATGACATTTTTTCACTGGATGAATCTTACTCTTCCAGGGAAAGTCAAACTGACTTCGGCAAATTTCTGTGGTAATGGAGTACTTTAGAACCAGATTCATTATCGAAGACGTTGAGATGATTTTGCCTAATAGATTTCATTTATCTATAGTCTTAATAAGGCAATTAAATATTAAAATTTAGCAATCAATGAATCGCTATCCTGTCTTGTAAGCATTCTCCAGTTTATAAAATTGCGATTCAAGAATTATCTATATCTTCACGCATAAAAGATTAATTATTTGAGCTCTAAACTAAAAATTTGCAAGAAAGAGTTGGACAAATTGAGTTTAAAAGGATATATCTCTCGTAGAGCATTTGATAGTGGATTTTTACTAATTTTAACTGTAATATTCAATTTTGTGTTATTTCGTGTCATGCCTGGAAACCCTGCTCTTGCTGTTTTGGGAAGAACAGGACAAGTCAGACCGGAATTCCGTCAGGTGCTACAAGAACGTTATGGTACGAATTTACCAATCTTTGACCAATTCATTATATATATACAGCGTTTATTAGAAGGAGATTTAGGTGTCTCATTCTACTACTATCCAACTGAGGTATCTGAACTAATTTTCGGTCATCGACTACTCAATACCATTCTACTGATGGGAATATCGATTCTTTTATCATTTATTCTAGCGATAATTTTTGGTACTATCGCTGCATCAAAATTCAAATCAAAAACAGACTTAGTTTCAATTTTTGTTACCCTTACAAGTTATTCAACCCCCGTTTTCTGGCTTGGTATGCTAATTATTTTTTATTTCTTTGGTCAATTCCACCTCATACCATTGTCAGGATCTCCCCGAATTGAAGATCCTAAATATGCCGATATTTTCGCTTGGGCGATAGATTATTGTTATCATTTAATCGGTCCTGTAACTACGTTAACTATAAGCTTTGTTGGGGCGTGGTTCTTAATTGCCCGGGATCAAATGCTTGGGATATTTCTCGAAGATTACATAACTACTGCGCGTGCTAAGGGATTAAAGGAAAGAAGAGTTCTCTTTACCCACGCCCGAAAAAATGCCATGTTACCTATGATATCTGTGTTGGCGATGGCAATGACTTATCTTGTTTCCGGTGCAACCCTAACTGAAACTGTATTTTCTTGGGATGGATTGGGTCTACTAACATTTGACGCAGTTACATATTCAGACTACCCATTACTTCAAGGGTTATTCTTACTTGTCGCAGCTGTCGCAATCGTGTCAAGTTTTATTGCAGATATAATTTATGCATATTTAGATCCCCGAATTCGCTACTGAGGTATAAGAATGACAATTAGTACTGTAAACAATGGTTCTGGGAAGTATTCAACTCCCTCTATCTTCAAAAGGTATAAAATTCGTTTTACACGATTTTGGCACCTATATACAGATAGTCCTTTTGGAATGATTGGTATGTTTCTTGTTCTTCTGTTTGTTACGATGGGGGTATTTGCTCCTATTTTGGCTCCTTATGATCCTAATAAAACAATGGTAGGCGAGCGCAGTGACAATCCCTCAGCCTCACATCCTCTTGGAACTGATCGTCTGGGGAGAGATATATTTAGTCAAATGATCTACGGTGCCCAAATATCTTTATTAATAGGCTTATCAGCAGCGTTCATCTCATTATTCATTGGTACATTATTTGGGTTAATCTCTGGTTATTATGGAGGGTGGATAGATATAATACTTATGCGGATCACAGACTTTTTCATTCAGCTTCCTGCATTACCATTGATGCTCGTAGTTGTATCACTCTTTGGTGGAGGAATGGAAAATCTAATATTAATAATTGGTCTACTTGGATGGACTGGAACAGCTAGAATCGTACGTTCTGAAACTCTTTCCATCAAACAGAGAGCATTTGTAGAAGCATCAAAATCTGTAGGTGCAGGAAATAGACATATCATTTCAAGCCACATTTTACCAAATGTGTTCCCATTAATATTTGCTAACGCTATTTTAGGAGTTGTAAATTCAATAATCGCAGAAGCGGGTCTGAGCTTCTTAGGTTTTGGAGTTGTTGGATCTTGGTCATGGGGTAGAGTTCTCTATGAGGCTGGAAGAGAAAATGCTATACTTCTAGGGGCGTGGTGGCATTTTATTCCTCCTGGAATAAGTATCATGCTTCTAGCGCTTGGTTTTTCATTGATCAGTTTCAGTCTAAATGAAGTTCTAAACCCCCGATTAAGAGAAAGGTAATGATTATGGTTTTACTTGAAGTAAAGAATCTAAGCACTCATTTTTTCCTGAAAGAATCACGTGTGAGGGCGGTTGATGATGTTTGTTTTACTATTGCTCAAGGGAAAACTCTGGGAGTGGCTGGCGAAAGTGGTTGTGGGAAGACAACAACAGCCTTGTCTATTATGCGAATGCTTCCTCCAGCTGGAAAAATTGTAAATGGAGAGATTTTTTTAGATGGTGTTGATCTTCTAAAGAAATCAAAGGAAGAAATGAGGCAAGCCAAATGGAAAGAACTTTCCTATGTTTTTCAATATGCAATGAATGCTTTTAATCCTGTGATGACTGTGGGAGAACAAATCGCAGAAGTAATTATTGAGAAAGAAAATTCAAAATCAAAATCAGTAAAAAAGGAAGCTTGGAAAAAAGTCAAAGAATCATTTGAAATCGTTGGATTGGATCCCGACCGAATTAAAAACTATCCCCATGAATTTTCTGGTGGCATGAAACAAAGAGCAATAATAGCTATGGCAATGGCTTGTGATCCAAAGCTGCTTATAGCAGACGAACCTGTTACTGCATTAGATGTAATTGTGGAAAAAAAGATTCTAAAGCTTTTAAAAGAAATTCAATCCAATTATAATCTTGGAATCATGTTTATAACCCATGATTTAAGTGTAATTGCTGAGTCATGTGATGATGTTGCAATCATGTATGCTGGAAAGATGGTTGAAGTCGGAGATGCTTCTACGGTATTCCATAAAGGTGCTCATCCCTACACAAGAATGTTAATTCGATCATTCCCAAGTATATTGGGTGAGTGCAAACGCATTGAACCGATATCTGGAATTCCCCCCGATTTAGCAAATCCACCACCAGGTTGTCGTTTTCATCCTCGGTGTCCATTGGCATCAAAAGAATGTAGGGAAGATATCCCTCCATTTGAGTCTTTTTCTTCATCTAGACATCACGTTGCATGTTTTCATGCAGGAGAGACGATTTTATGAGTTCTACTACAAAAATTCTATTTACAATCAAGGATCTCAGAAAATGGTTTCCGACACGAACTGGTTTGCTAGACGGAATTCGTGGAAGACGAGAATATGTAAGAGCTGTCGATGATATTTCTTTTGAAATAAAGCAGGGTGAGGTAGTCTGTCTAGTCGGTGAAAGTGGGTCAGGAAAAACTACTGCTGCGAGATTATTACTTAGATTGGAAGATCCAACTGGTGGAGAAATCATTTACAAGGGAAAAGACATAGCAAAAGCAAAAGAACGGAAGATACGAAAATTACGCAGACACATGCAAATGATTTTTCAGAATCCCTATGAATCTTTGGATCCAAGAATGACCATCTATGATGTGATTTCAGAACCTCTGCAAGTTACAAATGTTTTTCCAAAATCGGAAACTCATAAACGAGTAGCTAAAGCATTGGAAGACGTGGGATTGATTCCTGTCTCAGAATTCAGTATAAGGTTCCCTCATGAATTATCAGGCGGCCAACGACAAAGAGTATCTATTGCTCGTGCGTTAGTATTGGGCCCAGAATTTATTATTGCTGACGAACCTGCTAGCATGCTTGACGCAAATACAAGGATAGAAATTTTAAATCTGCTTCAAGATTTACAAGCAGCCTACAATATGGGTATTTTGTTCATTACGCATGATTTAGCCCAAGCTAGATATTTGGGGCATCGCATCATAATTTTATACTTGGGAAAAATTGTGGAAAAGGGAAACATTGACCAAGTTATACAAAACCCGCACCACCCATATTCAAAAGCTTTGATTTCAAACATCCCTGTACCAGATCCTGATGCTAAACGAGAAAGGATAGAAATTGAGGGGGAAATCCCCACTGCAATTAATTTACCTCCAGGATGCAGATTTGCTCCTCGTTGCCCCTTTCAATTTGAAAAATGTATTGAAGAAGAACCAGAGCTCATGATGAAAGATGGAAGGTACTCAGCATGTTGGTTAGATTAATGAAATTCAATAAGAAGGTTAAACATGTTATTCTAGTATGTTTATTTCTCGGAATGATATTTAATTTTCATGCCATAGATGGTCAGATGAATATCCCCCAATCCTCGCAGGCTGGGGCAGATTTCTTTCTACAAATAATAACGCCAAGCGAAATGGAATACTGGGAGGAAGTTAATATTACCATTGAAGTAAGAGAAATATCAAATTTAAATCATCAGAATCTGTCTATTAATATAACCTTAGAAAAAGGTCTCTTCTTTGCGGAGGAAGAAGTAGCTGTTCATGATCTTGGAGATTTCAATCAGCTAGAAGAGAAAAATACTAGTTTCATTATAACAGGATCTCAAACTTTTCTAACCAACCCAATAGTTTTGTATAAAGTATATTTACACAAAGATGGAGTCCGATTAGATATAGACACTCTGGTGGAAGGGCAGGTATATACATTACAATACGGGATAGGATCGATGACGGTTCAATTTCCAATCCTCAAGGTAGATAGCAGCCCACTTGAAATTGAAGGCTTTGTGGTTCCACGGATTTCACTCCTCAATAATCAGGAGCAAACATTAACTTATAACATATCTAACGAAGGAGTAGCCGCCTTAAGGAATTTAACATTCCGAGTAGAGGTAGATGAAAATGTACTTGAACTTACTTCAACGGTATTACGTGGAAATATTAGTGGAAAAATGATAGAAAATGTTTCTTTATCATCAGACTCTTTCCCCTCCCTGAATCTCTTTCCAGGAAATAGTCATATTCTATTCGAAATCAATGTTCTGTGTATTACGCCTGCAGCCACGGATCATTCCAGAGTTTATCTGTTCATCAGTTCAGACTTTTTTGACACAAAAGAGTACAGCGTAAAAGTCCAAACGTTTGATCTCTACAATCCCTATCAATATGACAATCCACTAGTCTTCTTTGCGTGGCCGCTTTACATCCTCTTTTTTACCATCTTAGCGATAGCTATCACAATTTATTCCTGGAAAAAGCATGTGAGACGTGCCAAGAAAGCAGCAGAGCTCGAAGCACGATATGGTGCAAGCTACGTTAGCTGTGACTAATCGTGAAATTTATCCTTTTTACATATATTAAATGATAAAAATTCTTTTTTTTTACCATTTACTTATTCTATACGAATATTCTTCACCAAGATTTGCGTAGAAAGAAAGCTTATTAAACAAAATTACGGTGTTCGAAATCTGGCTAAGTTCCAAGTAAAATTTTACATTTTATATTAGAAGGAATTTTTCTCAGATTACGCGTGTTAGCTTTTACCAATAGGTGAAAAAGAATGAAAAAAAGTACAACTTTCTCTTTAATAGGATTAGCATTCGTTATCCTTTTCATAACTAGTCTCTCCTCTCCAGTTATGGGTTCAGTTTCTCAACAACCCCAAAAAGAAGAGCTTTCTTTTGAGCTCTTAGTATTAGACTGGGATACGATCTCCGTAGATGCTGGTTTAGGAATAAAGGAAGCGTGTGCAGAAATAGGAGTGGAAGTAATCGTCACTCAATTAGATGATTCTGTATTCTATCCACAGATTTATGAAAAGGGACGTCTTGATGGTCCCGCAGGTGCAGTAGTAAACGATTATCGAGATTATGAAATGTATGAAATGGCAGGTGGTTATTCACCGATCCCCAATCATGTTTATTTCCGAGGCCATTCTTCTCAAGATTATCCTTGGGGTGATAACCTTGCATTTATGTTCAATGATACTCTTGATGCTGTATTAGAAGACAGTCAAAGTGCTACAAATCCAATCGAGCTGAAAGCAGCTTTATTCGAAGCACAGGTCTTAATGGCCGATTTATTACCTTATATTCCACTCTTCTTGACAAACGATGCTCACTTCATTAGACAAGAATGGGTTGGCTATTCACCAATGCCTGGAGGAATATTTACTGGTTTCAACCCATGGAGCATTATGAATATGAGTGGTGACACAAAATTCGACATGGCTTATCCCAGTGATGTGACCCATCTGAATCCCTTCCTTTACACAGATGCACGTTCTGGCTTTGCAGCAAATCTGCATTATGATAACCTCATTGCTTATAATGAGTCCCTCCAAAAGGTTCCTTGGTTAGCAGAGAGCTGGAGCCAATCAGCTGATGGAATGCACCTCAATTTCACATTACGAACTGGTGTTACATGGCACGATGGTGAAGCTTTAAATCCCGATGATGTCAAATTTACTCTAGACTTTACAGTAGCAAATGGAACTCTAACTCCATCCTATTCAAGTGTCGAGAAAATTGATACAGTTGCGATTGATGGTCAAACTATCATGATCAATTTGACGGAACCCTACGCTTGGGCTGTTGATGACATAGGTTCCATAAGTATTCTGCCTGAACACATTTGGGCAGGTGCTAACATTACAGACGCTCGATGGCAAGACCCCGCAGACTGGGATGCTCATGTCGGTACAGGTCCATTCGTTTATATGTATGGCTTACGAGGTTCATCTGGTTTCCACATTTTCGAAAAATATGACAGTTATTGGTACACTGGTGGAGCAGGAATGCCACAATACTCAAGTAGCAACCCCATAGCTGCCGGAGTATACCCCAAAATCGAGAATTTCACAATCGAAGTTGAAGGAACCGAGATGAATCGAATCTTGGGAATGAATACTGGTCTCTATGATTCAGAGAGATATGAAACCATGTCTACTGAATTAATCGATGCTGTCGGTCCAGGTAATACCTATCCGAATATCAAGTGTGTTAATGAAGCAGTTTCTCAATGGGACTATTATATGCAACTTAACTTTGCAGTGAAACCTCTAGATGATCCAATCGTACGAAAAGCAATCGCCTATGCAATAGATCCACAAGCCATTGCACAATTTGCTTTTGGTGACTATGCAACAGTCACTGATTCCGTTATTCCTTCTGTATTCTTTGCTGGATATAATAATCCAAACATTGAACATTACGATCTGGATGTAGCGAAAGCTAAACTGATGCTAGAAAATGCAGGATACATCGACACCGATGATGATGGCGTTCGTGAAGTACCAGGTTACTACAAAGTAACTACTACAACCGAAACTACCACAACCACAACCACAGAAGACGATGGAACCCCTGGATTTGAAATTGCAACCTTCTTGTTGGCGATATTCATTTCTATCCCCATAATTAGAAGAAAACGGAAGTAAACAATCCTTCCTTCTCTTTTTTTCCTATCTTTTTTTTTTTTTTTTATTTCTAATTCTTCACGTTTGATATTTTAAATTCCAGACAATATCAAATGAGTATTGTTCAAAAAATAAAAAAAAATATAATCAAGGTTATCTTTAATTCGGTATGCCACTACGATCTGTACTCGACGAAATTAGAATATTAGATTTAACTACTAACCTTCCTGGGCCACTAGCTTCACAAATCTTAGGCGATTTTGGTGCAGATGTCATTAAAGTTGAATCTTTAATTGGGGATCCAATTCGACATTATCCACCATTTGTTGATCACGAATCTCAATTAAATTTGTTATTAAATCGAAATAAACGGTCAATAACCCTAGATTTAAAACAAAAGGAGGGTTTAGAAATCTTCTACAAGTTAGTGGAAACGTGTGATGTTGTGATAATCGGATTCAGACCCTCAACTGTAAAAAAATTAAAAATAGAATATTCTGCCCTCTCCAAAATTAACCCAAAATTAATATATTGCCAATTAACTGGATATGGGTCTACAGATAACCGAGTAGGCCATGATTTGAACTATATTGGGGAAGCTGGAATTTTGAATCTGACAGGACCAAAAAATTATCCTGTTGTCCCTGGTGTTCCCATTGCTGATATAGGTGGAGGAAGCTTACCGACCGTGATCACAGTTTTAGGGGCCTTACTCCAACGGAAAGATGAACCTCAATATTTTGACATTTCAATGGTTGAGCATCTTCTTCCATGGCTATCAGTTGTTGCGGCAGAATATATAGCAGGTTTAGGAGAACCTGAGAGAACTTTGCACGCTCTCTCAGGCTATATCCCTTGGTATGGTGTTTACCAAGCAAAGGATCAGAAATTCATTTCATTTGCTCCAATTGAAAGTAAATTCTGGAAGAATTTTTGTAATGCCGTAGATCGTTCTGATCTAATTGACAAACAACATAATTTAGAATTATGTGAGGTGGAACTCCCCAAAATCTTTTCCTTGCGTACAACAGATGAGTGGACTAACCTATTTGTTAAATTTGATATTCCAGGAGGAGAGGTTCTTACTTTAGATCCTATTTTCCGAAAGAAAGACAGATTGACGGAGGTAAATCATCCTGAATTGGGAGCAATTAAATTAATTTCTTCTCCATATCTTAATCCTAAAATATCACGCGATTATCAAGTTGCTCCTAGCTTAGGGGAACATACTAGAGAGATCTTAGAAGAAATCGGAATGAATGAAGACATAGAACGGTTCATGAAAAAAGGAGTAATAGGAACGAATAATTCTGAATAAAAAAATTGATCCTATCCTTCTAGCTGACTTATTGTATCTGATTATTCCATCTATTTTTACTTGGATGGAAGTGGTACAACCAGAGGGTATTCATCCTTGATTCCCATTTCTGCGATCGTATCATTTGGATAAACAGTCATCTT
>DXJL01000202.1 GCA_019057635.1 Candidatus Heimdallarchaeota archaeon | reverse complement strand
CCCAATATACATCAATTGGGACTTCCACTTCACCCAAAACATCTTTTTCTATGCGATAATTCAAAATTTAAAACAACCATAAATTGTTTAATTATAAGGTTATTAGAAATAGGTTCATAAAAAAAGTTTATACTAATATTCAATAAATTAATCTCAAAATTTTGAAATTAATAAACTAAGAATTTAAGAAGTTAAAGCATCCATTATTTCTTTATAATATTTTATAATTTATATGCTCAAACTTTATTTTTTCTTATTTCTGATTATAACAGAAGAGAAATTTTTATTATTTGATGAATGTGGAACTTATGGTAAAATATAGATGTTCTGTTTGTAATTATATTTATGATGAAAATACTGAAGGAAAAAAGTTTGCTGATTTACCCGATTCCTGGAATTGTCCTGTATGTGGGGCACCTAAATCAGCTTTCGTTGCTGAAGGCGTGAGTAAAGGAGACGATAGTATTAAAACTAATGTTGCAGAAAAAATTATTGAACAACTAGTAGAGTTTGGAGTTACACACATTTATGGAATACCTGGAGACTCTAATCTACCCCTTCTCAATGCTATAAGGAAAAACGATGATATCCATTTTATTTTAACTCGACACGAAGAAACAGCGGCATTTATGGCTTCGGCTCACGGAAAAATAACTGGCAAATTAGGTGTGTGTATGTCTATTGCTGGTCCTGGCGCAACTAATTTAATCACGGGATTGATGGATGCGGCTACTGATAGAAGTCCTGTTTTAGCGCTTGTAGGCCAAGTAGCAGAAGTGTATCTTGGAAGTGAGGCATTTCAAGAAATATCTCAAATATCGTTATTTCGGCCTTTTGCGGAATATGCGGAAACTGTTGCCAGAGCAAACCAAGCTATTAAACTGACAATGATGGCGGCAAAATATGCTCTTAAAAAACCGGGTTTATCTGTATTGAGCTGTCCAACAGATGTTCTAGCAGATAAGTTAGACGATTCCATTATTGAACCTACGAGAAGGATTTTTAGTAGCGAATCTGTATCATCTGAGAAAGATATACAAAAAGCAGCTGATTTGATTAATAGATGTAATAAACCAGTAATTTTTGGAGGATGGGGCTCACGATTTTCTGGAGACTTGCTTATGGAGTTATCTAGAAAACTTAAAGCTCCAATTGCCACAACTTCTAGAGCTAAAGGTGTTGTATATGAAACTTATCAATACTCAGTGGGAGTCTTAGGTTCTATAGGAACCAAATACGCAGCAAAAGCAATTAGAGACTGTGATTTAATTATCATCATCGGATCTGGTTTCAGACAAGCAAATTTAGTATCACCAGGTGTAAAATTTGTGCAGATAGATAAAGATCCAACCAGAATCGGTAAAACTTTTGACGTTCATGTTGGATTGGTCGGAGACGGGCATCGTGTATTAGAAAAATTAGTGCCTTTAATCGAAGAAAAAGAAGAAAATGAAGAATTCCTGTCCCAAGTTTTCGATATGAAACTTCAACATATGGCAGAATTAGAAAAGGAATCGAAAGATTTTTCGGTCCCTATTAACCCCGGATTTGTAATCCAAGCCTTAAGAAGACATTTAGATAGTGATGCGATTATAACCGTAGATGTAGGGGACCATACGTATTGGTTCTACAAGAGATTCCTATGTGAAGGGCATAGGCCTTACCTAAACGCGAATATGGCAAGTATGGGTTTCGCCTTACCGGCAGCTTTAGTCGCCAAGATAGACTTCCCCAATAGACAAGTAGTTTGTGTGGCTGGAGATGGTGGCTTTGGCATGTTAATGGCCGATTTCACCACTGCTGTGAGAGAAAAATTAAGTATTATTGCTATAGTGTTTAACGATAGCGTATTGAAGAACATTAAAAAGGAATTAGTACGCGATGGCTACCCCATATATGGTGTTGAGTTTCCTAATCCAAATTTTGCCCAGTTTGCCGAATCTTGTGGAGGATTTGGAATAAGGGTTGATACACCAGATAAGTTGGACGAAGCACTACAAAACGCTATAATCTCTGGTAAACCTTCAATTGTAGAAATAATCGTTGATCCTGATAAAACAGCTGCGTCGACAAAAAAAGTGGAATAAAATAAATTCAAAAGAAATCTTTTTAATAACTTATTTTTCTTCTATCCAATTATCTCGAATGTCCTTGATTGCAGTTCCAGGCATAACACCTTTAGGACACACTCGATTACATACGAAAAACTTTTCACAAGCTGGAACAGCATCATTTTGTAAAACGCGTGATATAACGCTCTCTTGTTTTTCCTTATTAACTCTAGAATCTCGAATAAATCTATCTGATTTTGCTAACTGAGCTGGACCTAAATATTCTGAATTTTTCGCGTTAACAGGGCACATCCAACATATTCCACACAATATACAATAGACTAACCTTTCTATTGTTTTCATATCATTTGGGGATTGTGAAGATTCCGAGGCAGTATCGTTCCAATCTTTTGTAAAATAGGGTTCAACCTCACGATAAAATTTCCAGAATGGTTCCATATCTACTACTAAATCTTTTATAACGTTCATATTTGGTAATGGTTCGATTAAAATCTCATTGTCTTGATCCCAATCTGATGTATCTCCAAAAACTACTTCTGGTAGATTAATAGGTTTTTTAGCGGTTTTAACGGTTGTTACTTGAGTTCTACATGCCAACATAGGAACTTTATCAATCGTCATTCCGCAACTACCACAAATTGCGCCTCTACACGCATAACGAAAAGCGAAGGTAGAATCGTAGTAATCTTGAATATAAAAAAGAGCATCTAATATACTCATACCTTTTGAAAGGGGTATTTCATATCTTTCGTATCGAACGGATTCATTTCCTACATTTCTATACACCAAAAATTTTTGTTTCTCACTCACCTTTAATCACACTCTTTTTAGTATTTCCTATCTTTTACTTCAAAAATTCCTACTATGACCGGTTTAGTTTTCAAATCTAAGCCATCTT
>DXJL01000201.1 GCA_019057635.1 Candidatus Heimdallarchaeota archaeon | reverse complement strand
TGATGAGTTTTTTAATATTGAAGCCTATCTGAATAAAAATCTCTTTGATCCAAAATTACCTACTTATCTCATCACGGGTCATTTTGATACAGTTTACAATACACCTGGGGCAGATGATAATGCTAGTGCCGTCGCAATTATGCTTGAAGTTGCACGAATTCTGAAAACAGAGACTACAAACAGTAACATTGTCTTTGTTTGTTTTAACCTTGAGGAAGGATCACCCTCAGTTCAACAGAAAATTCGTGAAAACGCATTAAAGTATGGAATCATGGATAACTCCTTCCGTTATCTAACCCATCGATTAAAAAAACTAAACAATGCCTTCAGAGAGTACTTTTTGAAGACTGGTAGACAAAGAGGATATTTCACTGAAAGTGAATTAGAAGAATTTTACTCTACCATAAATATTAAGTTAGATCAGAATGAAATAGCTTTTTATAAAGAATTGAATGACATTTACAAGGAACATCCAGAAATTTTTCATATTGCCCTTATTGGAAGTAAGGCGTATGCGGATAAAGTTGTAGGGGAGAACTGGAATATTCGTGGAGTTATCAATCTTGAAACCATTGGTTATACCTCTACAAAACCTAATTCACAACAATTTCCTGCTGGAATAACAGTAGATATGTTCCCAATCCACAGCGTTGACTCTGAACTAATGATTGGGAATTTTGCAGCTATTGTTGGAGATAGTTATTCCGAAAATTTAGCAAAATCATTCTTT
The DNA here is from genome assembly GCA_019057635.1 of Candidatus Heimdallarchaeota archaeon. Taxonomy (GTDB): domain Archaea; phylum Asgardarchaeota; class Heimdallarchaeia; order Hodarchaeales; family Hodarchaeaceae; genus Hodarchaeum. The sequence continues at coordinate 14,206 of DXJL01000201.1, read as the reverse complement.
GAGGCTACAAAGAATGAATTAATCGATCTACCTTCAGTAAATATATCCGTTCCAATGGATTACGCTACTATTAAACAGAATTTACCCGATTTGCTCAGAAGCGATCATTCTCCATTTTGGTATTATCAAAAACCAGCAATCATGGTGTCTGATACGGCAAATTTTCGTAATCCGTATTACCATACAGGTGGTGATACCATAGACACTTTAGATTTCGAATTTATGAAAAAAGTGTGTCAAACTGTCATATTTACAGTATTAGAAGAATCATTTTAGAAGTTATTTTACTTAATCAAATCTCGGAGCCGTTTTCTATGGAATACGATGAGATAAGAAAAAGAAATTATAGCTACTAAAGCCAGTAAAATAAAACTTGTATTAAACATAAATGCAATACCAGTCAAATATAATTAATGATTTTACCTTCATCGTGTATGGATGTTTGTGAAATGAAAATATTACAGCAACAGGAATTTTATAGAGTTTTTACAGAACAGGGAGTAAGTTATCAATCTTGGTTGGGAACAATTGAGAAAGAAAGCAATAAGAAAAAGATTCAAGTGCATTTCCAGAATAGTCTGACCTTAAAAGAGTTCATTGGAATTAAAATGCCTGAGCTTCAGTATCAAATCCATATTCTAGCATTCATCGCAGAATGGTGTGGGGATTGCCATCGGAACATCCCCATTTTAGTGCATGTAGCGGAAAGTGAACCAAGAATTGAGCTGAAATTCTTGGATAGAGATAAAAACACTAATTTGGTTAACCTCACTAATGGCGGAAAAAAAATTCCTTATGTCCTGTTTTATGGACAAGACGGGTTTTTAATTGATATGTGGGTTGAACGGCCAACATTAGCTTATAAGAAGCTTGCTGAGATGTATCGGGAGGTCGGATTCGAAGACGAAGCCAAAGTTTCGGAAGGGTGGCTGAATATTTTTACAGAACATCAAAATGAATTTTATCGAGAAGCTATTAACGAGATCATTACCATTATCGATCGGATAAATGTAATTCAAGGAACAAGTAGGCGGATAAATACTGAACTAGGAAAAGGTGAGTGAAACCTTCAAAAGAAGGATTAGTACAGTCTCAGTTATTCCTTTAAAACAAGCGTGTGATGATTTGGTATTCTCAACGATGATTATGAATCACAAGTTTCTCTTGCATTAATATTTTACTCAAGTCATAGTAAGAAATAAGCATTAATATTTTACTCCCAATGTTCCTTGTAAAGGAATTTTCTTCCGAAGTTGATTCTATGGCTGTAGGTAAACGTTTAAAGCGGAAGGATGCTGACACCAAAGTAACAGGCGAAGCTCCATATGCATATGATATGTCATTTGCAGATGAACAGTATTTAGCAGTTATACGGAGTCCTTATGCCCATGCAAGGATAGTAAACATAGCTATTGATTATAAAATACTAGAATCCCTTGGTGTTGTTGCAGGGACGGCCAAAGATATTCCTGGAAAGAATATTCTTCATGTCATCCTTGATGACTGGCCATTACTAGCAGAGAAAGTCGTTCGACATGTGGGAGAACCTGTTGTTATACTCGTAGCCGCTAGTTTGCACCTTGCGGAAGAAGCAAGAAAATATGTCTCAATCGAATATATAGAAATTCCTGCAGTTTTTGACCCCGTTGAAGCAAAAGATCATCCTACCATCCAAATATTTGAAGAAAATAACGTGTGCTCTTATTGGCAACAAAAGAATGGTGATGTAGAAAAAGGATTTGCAGAATCGGATATTGTAATCGAAAATGAATATCGAACCCCTGCTCAAGAGCATGCGTATATCGAAACCCAAGGATGTATTGCAGTTCCTCAGGGGCATGATTCGATGACGGTATATGGAAGTATGCAATGTCCATTCTATGTTCAACGATGTGTAGCTGAAATTCTTGGAATGGAATGGAGTAAAGTTAATATCATTCAAACAACCACAGGGGGAGCTTTTGGCGGAAAAGAAGATGTTCCCAATCAGGTAGGAAGTCTTGCGGCATTAGGAGCTTGGTTAGTCAGAAAACCAGTGAAATTTCTTCTTACTAGAGAAGAAGATATTGAAACGACATCTAAACGTCATCCTGCTGTTATAAGGTATAAAACAGGTGTAACAAAACAGGGAGAGCTGAAAGCAATCAAAGTAGAAGTATTTTTGAATACCGGAGCCTATGCAACCCTAGCTCCCGCAGTTCTTTATCGGGCTGCTATGCATGCAGCTGGCCCTTACCGCTGTGGTAATGTCGATGTTCAAGCATATGCGGTGACGACGAATTTAGTACCCTTTGGCGCGTTTCGGGGTTTTGGAAGCCCACAAGTAATTTTTCCAGGCGAAGAACAAATGGATCGTGCCGCAGAAAGCATTGGTATGGATCCTAGTGACTTTCGTGAGCTTCACATTCTCAAAGTTGGAGATAAGACTACATTTGGCCAAGTCATCGATCAATCGGTTGGTTTAGAACAGACTCTTCATAAAGCTCGGGAACAGAGTGGGTGGTATAAGAAACGAAAACCAACTCCAACAATAGCGCAAGTACTAGAGGAACAGAAAAAAGGAAAGTATCGACGAAAAGGAATAGGGATATCCACAATATTTTATGGATGTTTCTTGGGAGCAGCAGGGAAATTGATGTCAAGATCAGGGGCCTATGTTCAAGTGGAACCTGACGGAAGTGTGCGGTTTGCAGTCGGAACAACCGAGATGGGACAAGGAATGATAACAGTTCTTTCCCAAATTGTAGCTGAAGAACTGGGGATCGAATATGAGAAAGTATATATGACTCCAGTTGATACAAGCAGGGTTCCAGACTCTGGACCGACGGTTGCTAGTCGTGCCACAATCATGTCAGGGCGAGCACTCCAAGACGCGTGTAAACAACTACGTACACTAATTTATGATAAGGTTGCCCTGAAATATGAAGTAGATGCAACAGATATCGAAATCAAAGAGTTTCAGATCCAAGAAATCACAACACAGAAAAAATTGCTCTCAGTATCAGATGCGATTAAACTTGTCTACCAAGAAAGGGGACAAATAGCAGTTGCAGGGTGGGATGTGGCACCTCCGACACATTATGATAATGAGAAAGGTCAGGGAGATGCATATTCAGCATATGCATGGTGTACGAATATTGTTGAGGTAGAAGTCGATTCACAAATAGGAACAGTGGATATCTTAAATATTTGGGCGGCGCATGATGTGGGAAAGGCAATAAATCCGCAGACATTAGAAGGACAAATAGAAGGGGGAAGTTTACAAGGGTTAGGATACGGAAGGTATGAAGAAATTATATTTACACCAGAGGGGCGAGTGTTATCAAATAATTTAGGGACATATTTGATTCCAACAACAAAAGAAACCCCTAAAATTCATTCTATTATCGTAGAAGATCCGTGGTCGGGCGGTCCTTATGGTGCCAAAGGTATTGGCGAACAACCACTTATGGGTATTGCTCCAGCTCTAACAAATGCCATAGCCAACGCAGTTGGAGTGCGACTGAATACGATTCCTGCAACACCTGAAAGGGTCTGGGCGGCGATTCAGGAGAAAATTGAGGAGGAAAAGGTATGAATGTCAAAATTACTATTAACGGGAAATTAATCACAAGAGAAGTCCCTGAAAATCGGCGATTATTAGACTTTTTGAGGGAAGACTTAGGCCTAAAAGGAACGAAATACGGCTGCGACCAAGGGGAGTGTGGAGCTTGTAGTATCATTTTAAATAATAAAATCGTGACCTCTTGTATTATTCTCATGGCTCAAATACCTCAGAATAGCACTGTGTTAACAATTGAAGGAACAGATCATGTTTTACAATTAATACAGGAAAAATTCAAAGAATTCGGAGCGGCCCAATGTGGAGCATGCACCACAGGCATGATAATGGCTGCTACTTCTCTTCTTCACTTAGATCCAAAAGTTAATCAAAAAGAAATCGAAGATGGCTTGTGTGGGGTTTTATGCAGGTGTACAGGTTATACTAAGATCTATGATGCAGTCAAGGAGGCCCAAAAACAGCTTTAGGTGTGTACTATGAAGAATTTCTTTGAATTAATCCACCAAGAAGTGAATGCGGGTAAACCAGTTTCCCTGGTAAGTGTTGTGGCCGTAAAAGGATCTGCGCCTCAACGAGTAGGTGCCAAAATGCTTGTTTCTTCGTCTGGTGAGTTGCTATGGGGAACAATAGGAGGAGGTACTGTGGAGTCATTAGCTATAAAGCAAGCAAAAACTCAAATTGAGGCGAAAACACCGATACTCAAGTCATTTGAGCTCGTGGAGTCAGGGGAGGATGCAACTGGTATGTTATGTGGTGGGGAGATGCAACTCTTCTTTGATGTTTTTGGTACCTCAACCAAAGTGTTGATTTTTGGAGCAGGTCATATAACCCAAGAAATATTACCTTTATTGATGAAATTGGGTTTTGAACCTGTAGTAATTGATGATCGAGAAGATTATCTAAAGAAAAATATCATAACCAGATTTGATGTTGCTACACACACGGGAAAATTTACAGAAATTATTGATTCCTTGTTCATTGAAGATGATAGTTATATCATCATTATGACCTACTCTCACGATATGGATGAGAAGATTCTCTATCATTTACTATCTCACAAGCTTCCAGAACTTTCTACAGTAAAATACTTGGGTATGATCGGCAGCAAGCGCAAGGTGAAAGAAATATTCTCCCGGATGGAATCCAAGGGCATTTCTCGTAATACTTTGGGATCTATTCACTCTCCAATAGGTGTCCCTATCAAAAGTCAGACTCCTGAAGAGATAGCAATTTCAATTGTCGCAGAATTGATATCTGTACGTAATAAGGAGGAAAAATGAAGTGTATTCCAATGAAATTCTTTCTCCCACTAGTTTAAAAGAAGCACTTGCGATAAAAGATCAATACGTTAACGATATCTTTCCTCTTGCAGGGGGAACAGATGTCCTTGTAATGGTACGAAACAAGCTGGGAGTTTGGGGTGAATCCCCTGTATTATTAAATCTTAATAATATTCCAAAATTGAACTTTATCTTGGAAACTGACAGTAATATTGAAATTGGTCCATTAGTAACTCACACTCAGTTATTAGAAAGTCCTATTATCCAAAAACATGTTCCAGCACTAATAAAAGCTATTTCTATAATAGGATCTCCGCAAATTCGAAATTTAGGAACACTAACTGGTAATGTTTGTCGCGCTTCACCTGCTGCAGATACTTTGGCAACCTTATATGCTCGAGACACTCAAGTACAAATCCAAACTGTTAACAATTCGAAATTAGTACCTATTAAAGAATTCATCACTGGCCCAGGTCAAATTAACATTCCTGAAAACGGTTTAGTAACAAAAATAGTGATTCCAAAATTAGAGGGGTATTTTGGGGACTATATTTCACTCCGTCAAAGATATGCGTTATCAATCGTCGTTGTGTCCATAGCAGTAGAAGCTCTTCTTTCTAAAGATAGATCACGAATGGATGATATTCGGATATCTTTAGGAGCTGTTGCTCCAACTATCGTCAGAGCTACTAAAACAGAAATTCTTCTGAAATCCAATGCTTTCACAAAAAATTTGATAGAAAAAGCGGAAAAGATGATTATAGAAGAAAGTAGACCAATTACCGATATTCGATCTAATAAAAGGTATCGAAAGGCGATGACTGGTGTGCTATTAGGTCGAATTTTGAGAGAAATCTTGTCACATTGACATTCCATATTTTTTACCAATATCACTTTTTTTGGAACCATCAATCCAAAGTCATTCCATTATGCCAAAAAATTCTTGAAGAAATATCTGTGAACACATAGAATAGATATCAAAGCAAAATTTCATTGAAAAAATGGAAAAAAAGCTTTCTCTGCAGTTAATAGGGAAGTAAAATACTTTAGATATTGGGAGAATTCTTCGTTTGAAAATTGGCTGTCGATTAGGAAAATGACTAAGAATTTAAGCGATACCTCTTCTGGAGACGAGAGAAAACGATCATTTTTTACGCAGAGGATAAATCGTCAATGGTTGAGAAGTCACCGAGTATTTGAGATTTTTCTGATTATCATCCTATTGGGATTTTTCTCCTTTTTCTTGATCCTTTACTCTTTCAACTCTCGAATAGGAAATATATTATTATTCTCGCTTATTTTCATTATAACTTTCCTTTTAGTTGCTAGATTCCATCATTTACAGATTACGATTATTCTGATTGCTTGTTCCATTTCACTTCTTTTGGCTGGGTTTTTACTGGAAAGTTTCCAGTGGGGTCACGTAGTTGACCATTACATGGAATGGGAGGTACTTGCGGTTGTTTTTGGAATGTCAATCTTGGTAGAGGCAACCGCAGAAACAGGACTCTTCGATTGGTTAATAATTCGAATGATGCAGGTTTCGAAAGGGGAAGTTTTTCCCCTTTTTATTATGACTTTTTTACTCACTCTCACATTGTCTACTGTGCTGGCTAATGTGACTGCCATGATTCTCATTAGTTCTATGATTTTTACCGCATGTCAAGCCCTTGATTATGATCCAATCCCCTTTTTGCTTGCAGCTGTCCTTGCCACAGACCTTGCTGGTATGGCAACATTAATTTCTTCGTTGCCTGCAATCCTAGTAGGTACAACAGCGGGAATAGGTTTTATTGAGTTTCTTTTAGTTTCTTTACCTTTTGTTATCATATCGATTCCGATCTGTATTATTTATTTACGTAAATTCTTTCCACCGGAGAAAATTCCCCTTAGGGAAAAATCTGATGGTATCGACACAGAGATGATTATATCATTGGACCCATGGGGGGTAATAGAAAGTAAGAAGCAATTTTATTTAGCTGCGTTGTCAATGGGTGTAACGATCATCGGATTTGCCTTTGCTCAGTTCTTGACAATACCTATTGGGGTCGTAGCAATTATTGGTGGAATATTAACAATGGTGTTAACAGGAACCGATGAAAATACTTTGCTATCACGACTGAATTGGGGGCCATTACTCTTTTTTGGTGGACTTTTCATTCTTGTCGGGATTTTAGAGGAGACAAACATCTTAATTGAGCTTGCTACATGGCTTAAAGCAATTAGTGGGGAGGATTTACTCCTCTCAGGAGTTTTGATCCTTATTATTACTGCAATTTTTAGTGGTGTTCTAGATAATATTCCTGTCACGGCTGCACTTCTTCCTGTTGTTAAGGACATGAATTTAATTCATATTGAATCCCATCCACTTTACTTGTGGTTCATTCTAATCTTTTCTGGGGCGCTGGGAGGTGGATGGACACCTTTTGGGTCAGCTGCGGGAATCTTGGCTGTGTCTTCACTCGCTAAGAGAGGACGGCCATTAAATTTCAAGTTTTTCATTATTTGTTTCGTCCCCATCTCAGTTATCTTACTAATAATGGGTGGAATTTACCTTTCATTCCTTGCATTCATTCTAGAAGTCATTTAATTATTTATAAAAAATAGATAAAGAAATACAAATTATGCTTTTCTCATGAATACTAAGCGTCCCTTCTTTCAATTACTCCAATATATGCGCTCACATCGCACAACGGTAATTTTAGCAACAAATTTTTCAATTCTTAACAAATTATTTGATTTAGCTCCGCCTTTTTTGATATCAGCAGCAGTTGACATTGCGGTAAGAAGAGAAAATTCTATCTTCGCTCTTTTTGGCATAACTGAGCCTTCGGTTCAATTTATAGTCCTTGGATTGTTGACATTCATTATTTGGGGTTTTGAATCGCTTTTCGAATATATATACAAGATTTATTGGAGAAATTTAGCTCAAACAGTTGAACATGAACTGAGGATGGATGCCTATAAACATCTCCAAGATCTTGAATTGGAATATTTTGAGGATCGTCAAACTGGTGGGTTAATGTCTATTTTGAACGATGATATTAACCAATTAGAAAGATTTTTGGACGTAAGTGCCAATGATTTGATTCAGGTAACAGTCACGGCGATAACGATATCTCTCGCATTTTTTCTGCTCTCTCCTCAAATTGCCTGGATGGCTATGATCCCCATGCCTTTTATTCTCACGTTTGCTGTTCTTTTCCAAGCCCGTCTTGAACCCAAATACAGGCAGGTTAGAGAAAAAGTTGGAATATTGAACGGAATGCTCTCAAATAATTTAACAGGGATTGCTACAATTAAGAGTTACACTACCGAATCTTTTGAAGCCAATCGAATATCTAAATCCTCGAATGCATATCGTATGAGTAATGAAGATGCGATTAAGTTTAGTTCAGCATTTTCTCCACTTATACGGATGATTATTGTCATAGGATTTACAGCTATGCTTATTTTCGGAGGTTTTCAGACTATTGATGGTACTCTGGAGGTAGCCGCATATAGTGCTATGATTTTCTTAACTCAACGTCTTTTATGGCCTTTGACTAGAATGGGTGAAACTTTTGACCAATATCAACGCGCCATGGCTTCTGTTACTAGAATCATGGGTCTTTTCGAAACAGAGACTAAAATTCAATCTGGTTCTACTGATCTACCTTTGGACAAAATTCAAGGGAAATTATGCTTCGAGAATGTAAACTTTTCGTACAAGGGCCGTGAGGTTGTTTTTTCAAATTTAAGTGTGAATATTAATCCTGGCCAAACTGTGGCATTTGTGGGAAGTACAGGATCAGGGAAAACTACAATAGTCAAGCTATTGCTCCGATTATATGATCCTACCAATGGAAAAATCACTCTTGATGATAATGATCTGAGAGATTTAAAGCTTCAGGATTTACGAAAAGCAATAGGTCTGGTTTCACAGGATACATATCTGATCGATGGTACTGTAAGAGAAAACATTATTTATGGAAGGCAGGATGCTTCTATGGAAAGGATAGTAGAAGCAGCAAAGATTGCCGAAGTTCATGAGTTTATTACAAATCTTCCGCATGGATATGATACTCTTGTTGGTGAAAGAGGTCAAAAACTAAGTGGAGGACAAAGACAAAGAATCTCTATCGCCCGTGCTATACTTAAGGACCCACCTATTCTAGTACTTGATGAAGCAACTTCCTCAGTCGATAATGAGACGGAAGCCGCTATTCAAAGATCATTAGAGAAGATAATTCTTGATAGAACAACTATCTTGATTGCACATCGACTCAGTACCGTCCGAAATGCCGATCGAATTTATGTTATTGAACATGGGCAAATCATCGAAGAGGGGACCCATGAGGAACTGGTTAAATCGAATAAACTATACACAACTCTCTGGAACGTACAGACAGGAAAAGCAATCTTACAACGATAACTGGATCATTTTCCTAATAATTCTTCTGAATCCTCGGTTATTTTAGGGAGAACAAAATAAAAGATAGCTCCTTGTGGGTCATTATCCCTGACCCAAATTTCTCCAGCCAAACTCTCAATTACTGTCTTTGCAATAGTCAGTCCCAGACCTGTCCCTTTTTCAGTTCCGAAAGACACAAAGGGCTTGAAAATCTCTTCTTGTAGACCCTTATTTATTCCTGGACCGTTGTCAGCGATGCTGACCTGCCATTGAGCTGATTCTTGTAGATCCTTGATTTGTACATTTATTGTGGAATTCGGAGGAGAAAACTTAATGGCATTTTGGAGCAAATTTAAGGTTACAGACTTTAAGACAACAGCATCTCCCCATACATATGCAGGCTGCGAACTATGACCAAAGTCAATCGTTACTTTTTTGAAAGCACATTCAGGCCCCATTACTTCAATTGCATCTACAACTACTTGATTTAGATTCAGCTGCTTACGTTGCCCAGCTAGTAATTTATCAATTTTCAAGTAATTAGTGACTTCATTAATGGTATCTAATATCGCAGAGCTTTTTACCTCAATAGCTTCAAGACTTTCTTTAGTATCCTCAAGCGAATCTGAGGAGACAGCTAGTTCCGAATATCCTTTCAACACGTTCAAGTGATTTCGTAAATCGTGGGATAATAATTGTAGAATGACTTCTTGCATTTGAGTCTTTTGTTGTAACACTACATCAGCTTCTCGTTGAGCAGAGATGTCTCGTATTAAGATAATAGCGCCAACAATTCTATTTGCTTGATAAAGAGGAGTTGCAGTAATATTATAATAGTCTCTTTCAACCTGTTTTCCTGAAAATACAATTTCGGTATCCTGAGTATATAAACCAGTTTTTCCTTTAATGAGAGTCGATATACCCTGATATAAATGGTTCGAGTTTGAGATATGAACATTGCGTTTCGTCTGTTCGTAGATAATTGATTTGAAATTTTTATTCCGAATATTACTTTCAGGTCTATTAGCAAAGATAATTCGATGAGCTGAACGATTAAAATCAATGATATTTAAATGAGAATCCAAAACTATCAACATATCATGGATATCTCTGAATACATGATTTCGGGCGATTGGTACAAGATCTAGAAACCCTACCTCGAATATAGCATAAGTAAAAAGAACAAATGCAATCATGAAAGCTACTGGTGTTAAATCTAAGAAGTCAAGGGGTGGTATAATTTTCGTTACTCGGATGATATTTCCTAGAATTGGAAAGGTAGCTCCGAAGGTAAAAACGACAATTTGACTCCTAATAATCGTTTCATTAGGTGTTGTTTCTTGAAATTTGCGAAAAAGGAGATAAAATGCTCCAAAAACTAAAAGGTAAGAGTAAATCATATTACTGTAAAATGCAGTTCCATAGACTAATTCCATCCGGATGAATGGTTCGCTGGTATTAAGTGTGATAGACTCGTAAAACAAATGCGTGAAATCATCAGTTAATACTAAGAAATAGTGAATAATGGAAGGGAAAAATAAGAGAAGAAGTAATGGTTGTTCAATAAATCCATACTCTCTAGTAAAATAGAGGATGAGAAAAAAGAAAAAGACTGGTAAGGTCACAATGCCTATATATTGGACAAGATTAAAGAATTTCATTAATTCTAATTCAACACTGGAAATTTCCAGAAAGTACCCAAAAGACCAGAAAAACGCTGAAAGGACTAAGAGTAAAAAATACGTCCTTAATCTAGTCTTTGGACGGGACAGGATGGGGTAAGCGAAAAGAAAGATAGCTAGAACGGATGTTGCAGCCATCATTAATCCATAGACTGAGAACTCGAACCACATCTCAATCACTCTATGTAGCTCGCACATAAAAGAATTATCTTTTACAATGAAACCATAATATCTTTAATTAGACATTAGCTAGGATAAATTGGCCAAAAAGCTTTGTACTTAAATATACTTCATTTTTTGTGATTTTGGATGGCTTTTAATACCCGATCGGGTGTATAGGGAGGTTCAGTCATACGAACACCTGTTGCATCGAAGATAGCGTTACTTAAAACTGGCATTGGGCCGGAGATATTCACTTCGGCAATAGATTTAGCCCCCCAAGGACCACTGGGTTCAAATGTGGGTACTATAATTGTTTCTATCTCTGGAAGATCAATGCTTGTCATGATTTTATAATTACCGAATGATGGGTTCATCATTTTCCCCTTATCATTGAAGATGTACTGTTCTGACAAAGCATAGCATAAACCGTTAACTAATGCCCCTTCAACCTGTCCTACGACTAATTTAGGATTGATAGGAGTTCCACAATCGACCGCAGCGACATATTTTAGTATTGTCACTCGACCTGTCTCAATATCTACATCTACTTCTGCATAATGGGCAGTGAACGGTGGAGGAGATTTTTTAGATAACTCTGAAGCGACAGCTCCTATCTGAGTTTGGTGATCTGAATAAAAGGACTTAGTACCAATTTCTGCGAAAGTCATCTGTTTGCCTGACTTCTGATGGATAACCGCTTTCGCTTCGATTTTTAGTTCATCTTTGGGGACGTTCAATACTGTAGCAGTATACTCAAATAATTGCTCCTTAATTTTCATTGCTAAATTAACACATGCCTGTCCAGTGAGATAAGTTGTTGAACTTGCATACGCCCCCTTATCGAATGGTGTTGTATCGGTGTCTGAGCTAAGAACAATGACATCCGATGCATCTATGCTTAATCCTTCAGCAAAAATCTGAGCAAGAATTGTATCTGATCCAGTCCCGATATCAGTTGCTCCAACAAGTAAATTAAATGTGCCATCCTCATTCATCTTACAATAACCTGCAGCCATATCAATATAAGGTATGGATGAACCTTGCATTACACATACGAGCCCAAAACCGCGTTTAACTGTATCTGTACTGTTTTCCTTCTTAATTTCTTCGCGATTCCACCAATTGATTGCTTCTGCCCCTTGGTTGATACATTCCGTCAGACCAACCGAATCCATGGTTTGTTCTACACCTTCTGTTCCTTCACCTAGCGCTTTGAAGATTGGAGATGTTTCTCCAGGTTTGATATGATTCATTAATCGAAATTCAGCTGGATCCATTCCAATTTTGCGAGCTAAATCATCCATGACAATTTCCATAGCTAGTGCTGCTTGTGTACCACCGTATCCTCGGTAGGCTCCTCCAACAGGTAAATTTGTATAAACAGTATCCCCTACAAATCGTAGATTTTCGCAATGATACAGGGGTAACGTCTTGCTACCAGTATTACTTAGAACCGTTAGTGCATGGGATCCGTACGCGCCAGTGTTGCTGGTTACTTTCATATCCATAGCGGTAATGGTTCCATCTTTTTTAACTCCTGCTTTAAACCACGTTGTCATGGGATGACGCGTCCGTGCAGAGATAAATTCCTCTTTTCGAGTAAATTCGTACTTTACAGGACGTTTCAATTTCCATGCGAAGGAAGCGACAATTGGTTCTGTGATAATTTCTTGCTTTGTACCAAATCCTCCTCCAATTCTAGGTTTAATTACTCGAATTTGCGCTAGAGGAATCTCTAATATTTGAGCTAAAATTCTACGTGCATGAAATGGAACTTGGGTAGCAGTTCGGACTACCAATCGATCATAATTATCAATATACGCGATACTAATATGGGGTTCTAAAGGACAATGCTGTCCATAATGGTTCCTGACTGTTTTCTCAATAATAAAGTCCGCTTCCACAAACCCTTTATCGAGATCACCTACTTCAGCATCGATATGTGAGGCATGATTTTTCTTGGGATCATAAAAAACTGGTATGATATACTTTGAATCCTCTTCATCGTGAATGACGATATCATTCCCCAGAGCCTGATCATGGTCAAAAATGGGTTCCAGAATCTCATATTTAACTTTAATTAACTTTAAAGCTGCTTCTGCAATTTTTACTGTCTCCGCGGCAACTGCAACTACTCTATCGCCGACATATTTGACTTTCTTATTGAAAAGCCTTGTATCATAAGGACTGGGTTCAGGAAATCCTTGTCCAGCACTTGTATGAAGTACTTGGGAGCTACTTTTATATGTCAAAACTCCTAATACTCCTGGTAGTTTCTCTGCTTCATGTGTATCGATTTCTTCGATCATTGCATGAGCGTGCGGACTATACAGCATTTTTACATGAACAAGGTTTCGGAAGTCCTTATCATCAGTATACATAGGTTTGCCCATGGCGAGACTCAAGGCATCCTTCTTGGGAACACTTTTGGTAACCACTCGACCTTTGTAAATTGGTTCTGTCATTATTTTTCACCTCGCATAACAGCAGCAGCAGCTAATACAGCTTTAATTTGGCCCGAATAGCCTGTACAACGACATAAATTTCCATCTAAAGCCATTTTCACTTCATCTTTAGTAGGGCTAGGATTATTATCAAGTAAATTCTTTGCAGATAGAATCATTCCTGGAATGCAAAACCCACACTGCACTACTCCTTCATCAACAAACGCTTGCTGAATTGGATGTGGATTATCACGCGTTCCAATGCCCTCAATCGTAATAATTGAACAATTTTCCGTTTGAGCAGCAAGCAGTATACAAGACTTGACTGCTTTATCATTCAAAAGTATCGTACAAGTTCCACACGTTCCCTCTTTACAGCCTCTCTTTACTCCTTTATACCCTTCACGTCTAAGAATATCTAGTAATATTTCATCGGGCTCTATAGCTATCTCTTTACTCGTACCGTTAATAGTAACATGCAAGATTTGGCTCATTGTGTCTTCTCCTGCAATTTTTGTAACATTCGTTTAAATATCACACCCAAGAGTTGACTTCGATATTCTTTACTTACTCGATAATCTTTTACAATATCAACTGAGGACTTTAAAAGTGACTTAAGCTTTTCTAAATCTAATTGTGACACTTGTTGTCCAATTAGCGCTTTTTCTACAGGTGTTATCCGT
>DXJL01000200.1 GCA_019057635.1 Candidatus Heimdallarchaeota archaeon | reverse complement strand
AGAGAATAACTGTTAAAATAAATGCAATTAGGAGTAAAAAATCCAAAAAGATGGTTATTTCCGAAGCGGATGTTTCCAATTGAGCCAGTAGAGAGAAAGAATTCCAGAAAGAATGAAAAAAAACAGCATATAATAATCCGTAACGATAGAAAATTAGTCCAAGAACTACTCCAAGAAAAAATACAACGAATAAATGCTCGATAGTAAATCTAAATGAACCATTTTGTAAATCTGCGGGTAAGTGGTTAAGACTAAATATTGCACTGCTAAGAAGTATCACAGATACCTTTGAGGATATTCTACCTTCTAAGAAAGAAATTACATGTTGACGAAAAATTATTTCTTCAAATAATGGGCCTATTAAGATGACTAAGAGAGAAAAAAGTATTGTCACAAGAGGATTAGCAAAGTAACCATCATATGGAGAAGAATGGGACAGAGGAACGGCAAAATAGTCCAAAATATAGTCAATAAGAGTGATACTTATTTCTAACAGAGTAACTGAAACTAAAAAAACAATGACTAATAGGAGAACCGTTTGCTTTTTCCTTTTTACAGGATCAATCTTTATAACAGTAAATGGTACATACTTAATTAAAACAAGAATAAAAACAATATTTGATATGATTGTAATAAGGAGATTGAGAAACTCCATTATAACTGCATCATCAAAAACATTGAATGGTAAGAATATAATAACAACTGTTCCCACAATTAATTGAAATATAAAATAAGAAGAGAGTATAAATATTATCAATAGACTTGAATCGAACGGTAGAAGTCTTGTAATGTACCAGGGCGTTGTTTTTATTGTCTGTATTCGTGCTTCAACATTTATAGAGGCTGAACATATTGGACATTCTGATAACTGGTTTGAATAAAGGTTACCACAATTTGTACAAGTATTAATCCCCTCTATCTTTTCTCCACAGAAGATACAATAACGATTAGCTGGAATATGATTACTACAATTAGGACAGATAATCCTGGACATGGTATGTTCAACAATGGCTTTATAGGATGAGTTCTGCTAAAAAGGTATTGGTTTAGGAAACGTATTAAACTTAATGCTTAAAATTGAGATTAAGAGGTTCATTCTTTTACACGTCCAAAGACTTCGGATTACTTGAACGAAGAGGGTATTTCAGTGCTACAACAATTTATTGACGAGGAAATAACGAAAAATTTAGCTAAGCAGCTAAATTCAGCAATTGAGGGACTTGAAAGCCCCACGAAAGATCGGATTCGCGAGTTTATTCTGTCCACTAAAGGAAAACAATTACGTCCAGCACTTATTGCAGTTACTACGAAACTTTTAATTCAAGATACTGAGTCACAGGAGTCACGATTAGCTCGTGCGTATAAATTCGCAATTGTAATTGAATTACTTCATAATATGACTCTAATTCATGATGATTTGATTGATAATGCTCCCATTCGTCGTGGAAAGGATGCATTTCATATCAGGTATGGCATTGATCGGGCATTACATGATGGTGATGTTCTTCACGCATATGCTCTTACTCTCATCAAAGATGATCCCGCAGGTCTAAAGTTAGTACTTGATTATGCTTATCAAGTAGGTTTGGGTAATGCAATCGAACTAGAAGACAGACTTGATCAGAACTTCGATTTTGAAATGTCACGCGTTATCAAAATAATGGAATATAAAACTGCGGTAGTATTTGCAGGTTGCGTTAGATTAGGATGTTTAGCAGCTAATCGTGAGGATTTATTTACCGAGGCATTAAACAAGGCAATTATTGCCGCTGGAATCGCTTTTCAAATTCAAGACGACTATTTAGACATTCTTGGCAATTCCGAAGAATTTGGGAAAATGCAATTTTGGGATATTCAAGAATCAAAACGAAATTTGTTCCTACATTTTTCGATGCGAACAGAACATTCTCCTAAAATCAAAGAAATATATAATAAGGATATCGGGCAAAAAAATAAGGAAGATATCGATATCGTCTTAAAAGTTTTTCAATCTATTCAAGACAAAGTAAAAGAAGTTCGCGACCAGTACGCTAAACTAGCAATCGATGGCTTAAAATCTATTCAGGCTAATATAAATAAGGATGATTATCAAGCTGAAGAGTTAATCGATTTCTTGTTAATCCTATCGAAATACCTTATTGAACGTAGTAAATGAACAAGTAATTATCATCCACATTAATGGATTGGCTCAAATGAGCAAGCATAGGGATATTCACAAATATACGATAGAGTTTACAGAGAATTTCTGGATCAATTTATTAGAAGTAGCCGGACACGGGAACGTTAAACAATTTATTATACAGGCCCTGAAGGTTGCCCTAGAAGCGCGTACAATCAAATCATTGATTCTTTGCGGAGGAAAAGGTACGAGTTTTCGTCCTCTATCTGTTGCTACACCAGCGGTAATGCTCCCAATAGGATATCAACCAATTCTTGAATATTCTATTGACCTGCTAAGAAAGCATGCGTTAACCGAAATTTTTCTTTCAGTGGGGTATAGAAAAGAGCATATCCAATATTTAATTACTGAAAAAGATTTTCCAGGTGTTAATCTTGGCTTTATATCTGAAGAGGAACCGTTGGATACTGCTGGTGCGGTTTTAAATGCGAAAAAACAGTTCAAATCAACATTCTTAGTTATGAATGGGGATTTAATTACAAACTTAGACTTAAACAAATTGCTAGAATTTCATCGAACTGTTGTGAAGGAGGGTGGAATAGCTACTATGTTCGTTTTAGAACACGATGACAGTCAAGTAGAGCTAAATCCAGAGGTAAATCAGATAACGAGCTTTGTTAATAGCAGTAAAAAAGGGTTTAATTACGTGAATGCTGGTGTGTACATCTTTGAACCGGAAATTTTTCCCTATATCGATAAACAAGTGTCTTCACTTGAGAAAGATATTTTTCCAGTTTTAAGTGAGGAAGGATTGCTTTATGGTTATCTTCCCGAAACACAAGTTTATTGGAATCATATAAATTCACCAAAAAAGTATAAAGAAGGATGGGCTGATTTTCTCTCGGGAAAATTAGATTTCTAACGTATACCATAGGTCTTTTCCCAGACTGAACTTGGTACGGGAAATTAACAAATGCAAAAATATAAAATTCTTACGAAAATAATAGACATTTTTGCATTAGCTGTTTTACTATTTATACCATTTTACTTAATAATAAGTATTTTCTATATTACAAATTCACCAGATCTTTTTTCTCTTGTGTTAAATGTCTTACTTCTAGTAATAGAAGCGTTTGGTTTAATTTTCTCTTATTATCTTGTGGATATGATAGCAGGTTCCTTCTTTTATAGGAGCACAAAGAACCTTACTGAAGGAGAGTCGTCCGAAAAGCCATTTTTCAGCATCATAGTACCTTCTCATGGTACACCTTATTTAATACTAGAGCAAACACTCAATGGAGCCCTCAACCTAAATTATGAAAATTATGAGCTAATCGTTAGTGATAACGGAAAAAATAGATCTGTGACAGGAAAGCTCCAGAAATTCTGCAAGAAAAACGGAATAGTTTTTTTTCATAAAAAAGATGAGAGAGGATTCAAAGCTGGTAATATAAATGCTGTCTTCAACCTTACTAAAGGAGATTTCATTATCATTCTTGATTCAGATCATATACCAGTTCCAAATTTATTGCAGAAGTTTTGCTCCGTCTTTGATGACCCAAAAATTGGTTTTATTCAGGCAAAGGTTTCCTATCGCAAGTCTTATCGATTATATCAAAAAGCTAACTCAATTCTTTATTCTCAATTTTATGAGGTAATCGAAGCGGCAAAAGATAGAAGAGGTATGGTCTTATTTAATGGAACGACTGGTTGCTTTCGTAGATCAGTTCTCAGCGCGATAGGAGGATTTTCTGAAGATACATTGATTGAAGATATTGACACATCTATGCAAATTATAGCACGAGGATATGAGGGCAAGTTCATCAATTTTATAGGATCTTATGGACTTGTACCAGAAACTGCTAAGGCTCAAATAGCCCAGTTATGGAGATGGACACATGGAGCCTGTAATATCCTTCGTATCAGGTTACGTCTGCTACTCACTACCTCTCATATAGGCTGGTTTAAGAAATTTGAGTTAATATTAAACACAATGGCTTTTTTCTCTGGTATAAGTGTAGTATTTTTCTTCAGTATCCTAGCTCTAATGGTATATGTAGGTACACCAATTCTTAGATATTCATTATTTGGATTTAATACAATTTACATTATGCCACTTCTCGTTAGCTTTTCTTACTCAACCATAGCTTTACTAACGATTTTGTGGGAGGAGAGGGAAGATCCATTCTGGATCCGAGTTCTCCATCTCATCCCCTTTTACCTTTTTTCGTTAGGATCATTTTTATTTTTAATTTCTGGTGTTCTAGAGGGTTTATTGTTACGCAATACTCCCAGAAGTGAGACCAGCGTATGGGATAGGCAATTTAATATTCTTAGAAATTCAATACTAGCGTTATTATTTACAGGTCTGATAATAACTTTGACAATACTTGGTTTACCAAATGAATATTCATATTTCATCTTAGGTGGAACGATAACATGGGTGTTTGCACCCTTTATGTTAATTTGGGAGGAAATATTCCCCCCAAAGACCGAAAACTAGAGGAAGATATTAATCGTTGAGAAAACGAAATCGACTCGCACCAATGAAATGGGCAATTCTAAGTGCTTCAGGAATTGTTCCAACCACCGTACATTTTTTAATGAGCTGAAAAGCGTTCTGAAGCGAGATACCTGCAGTCTGTAAAAAAATTTGTGGATTTTTCTGAACCTTAATCGGTTCTCCAGCCCTTTTAATTGTTTCCCAACGAACTTGATTGTCATCGAATACTTTCTCTAATGCAGACTGAATTTTCTGATAATTCGGGTATTTTCGAAGGACAACAATCACAGGAATATTTGTCATCCTCCAGAAATGGTGGATATCAATGATACCAAATCCCGCTGTAGTTATCCCTTGGAGAAAAATGGCCCTGATTTGAGGCTTATGTGAACTCGCTAAAATCATGTCAATCAAAATCTTAGTAGTTTGTGAATCATCTCTTTCCAATTGACTTTGGATGATACCATCAACATAAGCGGCTCCCTTCATGACTACTCCAAAAACAGGAACTTTACTTTTTTCTTCTGAAAAACGATCAAACCCCCCATCATCGATACCGATAATAGGGGTTTTTATTTTTACACTTCGCCATTGTCGGACTGATTCTAACACTTTCGACCGAACAACCACAATTCAACATAAATTCAATATGAATCACGAGATTGCGCAATAAATGTATTTCCACGAAGACTCCAAAGTTCATCTTTGAGCATGTCTCGAATCGCAAATCGGATGGCTTCACTTCGGTTTGGATATCTACCCGTCCGTACAAGCTCATCCAGACCACTAACCTGATCATTTGGCAAATGTACTGTGATTAATTTCATCATTATTTTATCAACCTCTTTCAATGTTATACTTATTATCATGTTCTCTCGCTTTAAAATAGGCATAATTCTGGGGTAATATCCCAGTCATTCGCAGGTAGTACGGATTAACAGCAACACCCATTTTTCATTTCTAGAAGGATTCCTTCCCTTTCAGGTTTATTCTCATATAATTATCAATCTTGACCAAGAGTGATTTTCCTCAACAGAAGAAGCTTTAGCGGTGAAGTTCTAATCGTGATAACTAAACTGTACAGATTGGAGAAAGTTAACGATTCGGTTAAAGATTCAAAGGATGATATTATAATTAACACCACTATTTCTCCCGATCGTTCGAATTTTTCATTCTTAAGGAGTATCTACTCATTAGTACTTTCCCGAATCCTTTTATGAGAGATGTATCAATTCCTACTATATCGTTAATCGTGAAGGATTTCAAGGGACTTCGAATAATTTTCAGGTTTTTAAATTAAAAACTCAATTCCCCTAGTGGGGGTGAAATACTTCTTTGTGTAGAAAGAAAAGTGTTCCATTCACCCCCAAACGAATTATTCAAGCCCCAAAGTTCAAGCAATTTATTATTACATGTGATAATCTATGACTTTAGTATCGAATGTTCATAAAGATGAAAGGGATCGAAAACAACCAGTGCTTACCCCCAATGCAATGACTGTGTTAGAAAAAAGATATTTATTGCAAAATGATCGAGGGGAGATCATCGAAACGCCAGTTCAGCTCTTTACACGAGTAGCAAAAGCAATTGCTTCAAATGAATCGCGCTATGGCCTTGATCCTGCTATAATGGAAAAAGAATACTATGATATGATGGTGAAGTTTGAGTTTTTACCGAATAGTCCTACCTTAATGAATGCAGGAACAAAAATCAACCAGTTATCCGCCTGCTTTGTTTTACCCATAGAAGATGATATGACTTCAATCTTTCAAGCGATAAAGAATGCAGCAGTAATCCATAAATCAGGAGGAGGTTGTGTTGCAAAAGGTACACGAGTATTTACTTCCTACTGTGGTATAGAAAAGATAGAAACAATTTACGATCAAAAAAAAAAAAAAAACAACCCAGTTTCTGAGGAAAATGCTGAGAGCATAGATATAACTGAAAAACCATTACAAACCTTCTCTTTTGATCCTACTAGTGGAGAGATTGTTTTAAAACCGATT
>DXJL01000199.1 GCA_019057635.1 Candidatus Heimdallarchaeota archaeon | reverse complement strand
GTTGGTTATGCGACATTTTGTCAAACGTCTTAAAATCCAACTTTGACGACGTTTAAAATTTATTTAATCATAATGTAACATTGAGTAAAACTCTGTTATAATCCAAAACAGAAATGATGAAGACACTGTTATAAGATAAATTATGGGCACTCCATTCAAGTTCAAATTCTGTCCTTGCTATAATTTTAAGTTAGATTGTCTAAACCTATATGGAAAATGAATAAATTTAAGTAAGTCTGTTTTTTTATTAGTAACACGATTGCTAAAATTGTATTAAGTTGATGAAAATGGTTAGTATAGAGATAGATAATGAAAACGGTGAAATTATTGTTAGATTACCCATAAACCCTAAGAAATCTAGTACTGGAAAAATGATGTTAATTGCGTCATCGGGTGGTTGGGTTGGTACAGAAACAATTTATGAAGAGGAACAGCTTCGAGTTAATGCGACTGTTGGTTATAAATTATGATATAATACCATGAAAACGTTTATAGAAACTCGGTTTCAATCCGTTTTATTCCTTTTTTATCTAATATGAATCTTACACGATCAATATCAGTTATTTTCCCATTCAGACTATGATGGGTAAATTTCACAACAAAATTCAAATGGTAGACTCTTGCGGCATTGATAAGTTCAACCTGTTGATTTTCAATATTGTACCATTGATAAAGATTATAAGGATCTTCAATTTTGGAAAGGAAATTAGTCACATCAAATCGAATTATATCGCTTGTATTTAATACCCGAGTATGATATTTGGAAATCGTTTTTGGGAATAATTTTATTGATTTAACATACCTAATTATATTTTCAGGTCTACCCTCTCCTTCGATCTTCGTCAAATAAGAGCTACTTCTTTGATTCATAATATCTTGAGGAATTTTTTTAACAAAACAAAAATCTTCCTTTGAATATCCGATAATATTCCCTTCATTATCTTTAAGTGTGGATTTATAATCGTATGATTTTCTATATCTCCCTTCTTGACCAAAGATAATTTTCAACCAATCTTTCAAACGGTCTTTAATCATATAAGATACAACTAGAGCAGTGATAAAAGGTAAGGTATAATCCTCAAAAAATAATTGTACAAAATAAGTAAGAAGCACTGCTATTAACATTGCTATACCTGCAGCGGTTGCATAGGTTATTTCTTTAATCACTCTCGGGATTGGCTCTGGTCGAGCCTTCAAATATAATACATTGGATACAAATTTCTTAAGAATCGAATACCGATAAGGAAATTCTTCATTTTCTTCATTTTTGTTAAGTACTGAAGTAAATCCGCAAGCAGATCGAAAATTTCTCTCTTTTTTCAAAAGTATTTTAATTAGTTCAATTGAATCGGTAAAGCCACCACTTAATGGTATTTCTTGAGTAAGAAAATTGAGAGTTTTTGTTAATTCAGATTGAATAAAAATACTAATATATTCTAAAACAAAATCGAAAGTCTCTTTCACTTCGATAGGAGTAAATGGGGTTAAAAATTCATTTCTTTTCTTCTGAAATGCAAAATTAAATGCCTGAATCTGCTCTAATAAGGAATTTGCTTGTTTTTTTGCATCAAGAAGATTTTGATTCGTTAAATTTTCAATCTGGAGGAGTGTACATATTGATTCAGTGTGTTTTTCAATACTAGCAGTAACAATCACTGCTAGCATCTTTAATTCGTGAATAATTTGTGTTAATGTGTCTACAGACGTATCTCCGCCAAAAATACCTTTCAGTAATTTCACTGCTCGATTTAGAGGAGATATTATATTTTTGGGATTAATTATTTCCTGTAAAGTCATTAAAACAGGATTAAACCTAATATAAACCTGCATATCCTCGTAAAATCGTTCTTTTGAATAGTTCTGTTGATTTACCCTGAAACTTTGAGGAATAAAAAAATATGATTCAAGTTCAAATTTTGTTTCATCATCTTGTGGATCAACTGAATAATCAAGTCGCAATTCAAACTGATTTTTACTGTGGAGGGCAATTTCACCGTAATCTTGCAATTTAAGATTGGAATCTGTTTCTAAAGTTCCTTTATCGCAAGAATTCATAGCACCAATCCTCTTTTTTTTAGAAGTAGGAATGCAATCAAATTGAGAATTTTGTTGCTTTTAATTGTAGCTTAATTTACATATTCCCGATTTTAGGATTCTATTTTCATGATTCATTTGTGATTCGTATTCACGACGAAAAAGGTCGAATTTTCTAAAAAAACCCTATAGGATTATCTTCTTTGCCCAGGTTTCCAATTTTGTAGGAACTCAGCCCATTCTGGTAAGCTCATTACAAGATTGTAAATTTTTTCTGCAAGTATCCTGATTTCCCATTGAGCGGCCTTAGTTTTTCGCATTTCCAGAAACCAGATTAAGCTACTCATATTGAAAGTCCATGTAACGACTGTTTTACAGGCATTGGGTAAACAGAAACGCGCATCCTCCTTGGGTATTCCATTCTCTCGATACAACCTGTACTCATTAGCCTCCTCCTTTCTAGCTTTCCTATACTTTTCTAACAGAACGTTGTTCTCTTTAATTCTTGGAGGAATAACATACCAATCAGGATCGGTGAGAGGATCAAAATATCTTTGTGATTCTTGAGTATACGAGTTTCCAACCCTGTGTCTCACAAGCTGATGTGTGCATGCTCTACTAATATCCGAAATTTTTACCGTGATCGAACTATGTTCGAGTACAGACCAATGTCCCCAGCTAAACACTTTTTGAGAAATATTTTCGATTTCACTCTTACGACGAGAGGTTTTCATTCCCTCGATTATTCCCTTCGTTCCCGTAACTTGTATAAGTTCTAAATCCAATTGCTCACACCATCAGTTCTTAATTAAACAAATTCTCAAGGGGTACTTTAATATCTTGATAACGAAAAGAAAGTATATGCCTTGTAGTTTTTGGTGCAAAAACCTTTCCTGAGACTGCAGTCTTTAATACATCTTGCTTAGTTAATGTTTTGCGTAATAAGGTAAAGGAAGAATAGCCATTATTCACTGAATTAATAGCATAACTGGTCGTTTTGACATACTCGAATTTTTCTGTGTTATAATATTCAAGAAATAAATTATAGAGCGATTTTTGACTCCCCTTCAATAGCCATTGCCCATTTTTCGCAAATAAAGTGAATCCATGATCTGGATTTGAAAAGAATTGAGAATCTAATGATGTAACTGGTTTAAATTCAATTTTTAGCTTATTCAATTCTCCAGGAAATTTACCTGATTGTCCAGTATATATAGGGAACCATGTTGCTAGTGTTATATCCTCATTTTTCAGATAAGGAATTTCTATGCAAGGAATTCTTACTCCTCCTAATTCTAAAAGGGCCTGAATTCGGTGATGGCCGTCTAACACTACATTATGTTTTTTCACAACTAATATTGGTCGAAAAAAATATCCTAACTGCTGTAAATTTGTCTTTAAATAATTTACTTGAGATTCAACTACTTGTTCATGTCCATGGAGCTTATCAATATCTATCAAAACTATTCTACACTTTATCAAAGGTTTATCAGAAGATGGGTGGTCTTTTCCATGTGATTGAATTGCTCTCACCTATTCTTTGCATAAAATAGAAGAAATTGATTATTTAATACTACAAAACTGATTAATTTAAGTAATTTATTTCTGTATGCTACCTAGACAATCATAAGTAACCAAAGTACCATAATCAACAGTAGGTATTTCATCATGTCAGAAATTCGAAAAGGTATCTCTTTTAGAGGGGTCCGATCAATATATAACCCGAATGCTCTTCCTTCCATACTTAATGTGATATCTTTGATCCTACTTAATGTTGAACTTATTATAGGAAATAAAGTAAATTTTAACAGGTTGAACGTACCTTTTAGCGAATTTGGGTTGGTATTTAATCCACGAGTTTGTTGAGCATTTCGAATAGTCATTATTTCATTGTTTAACACTGGTGTAAAACGTAGAGCAAGGCTAAGAGAGTAAGCGAGCCGATATGGGACTTTTAATTGAGTTAGTGACTGTGCAAAGTCAAATGGATTAGTCGAGTCAATAAATACCCATGATATTGTTATTACCCCCCAAAACCGCCCCACAAGTAACAAACCAAGAAATAACCCGTTTTCATGGATAGGAATGAAAGGTCCTACCTCAATTATCCTTGGAATTAGATAAAATACTAATTTACCCTGGTTGTTTGCAAATGCCTGAACTAAGAAGATCAAAAGGGAAAATATTATCAAAAACCTATATTTAGGTTTTGACACTTGAAATGGGAATGATTTGAAATTATAGTAAATTAGAACAATAAAAATCAGAGAATACATTCTAATTAAATCAGTAATTATAAAATAGTAAATTGCTATTAATATAATTGCTAGAAATTTTATTACTGGATTCATAGTTCTAGTTGGGGTTGTAAAAGAGGGCCAATCCAAATTTTCAGAGATGTAATTATCTTTCAACACAAAACCTCAGGTGATATTGGATATAATAGCTTGTTCTTGAGTAATGGTACAAGATCCTCTGGACTTCCTTCTGCTATTAGACGCCCCTCATCGAAAACTATGAACTTATCAACCAAATTAAATAATTCTTTTCGATGAGAGATAATAATTGATATTAATCCATTCTTTTTTCTCTTCTCTAAGATTTTCAATATAAATTCAAAATTATAGCGATCCTGACCGATAAAGGGTTCATCCAAAATCAATATTGATGGTGTATAAACATCTACGGAAATAACCGTCAATCTTCGTTTTTCACCAAATGATAAACCGAATGGAGGATAATTTGTGTATTGTTGTAATGATGAATCACATAGAAGTTGATTTACTTTTGCAGCAGTAATTTGAGAATCTAAATTCAGGTTTAGAGGTGCGAAAAGTAATTCTTTCTCTACAGTTTGTTCAAAAATTTGATGATTGGGATTTTGAAAGATCAATCCACAATCCTTTGCTAACTTATATGTCGGGATTTTTGTTGAATTTTCGCCTAAAATTGATACATCTCCTTTTGTTATAAGTAAATTCAAAAGAGAGTTAGCAAATGTAGTTTTTCCTGATCCATTCCGACCAATTATCCCATAAATTAGACCAGAATAGAGGTTCAAAGATATATTGGATAAAATCCTTTTTTTTTTAATAAAAACACTATAGTTCTTTGTTTTAATAACACTCGTCATTGGATTGATAGCGGAAAGGTCTCGGATACTTTCTAGAGATTCTAATGGAACTTGGTATGGAAAAAAATCGATCTCATCCTCAATATAATCTCCACTAATCCTACCTTCATCAAGTTCGATTAGTCTTGTTAATAGATCCTTATAAATTTCTGGTTGATGATCTATAACAATTATTGTCATTTCTTGTAACAAGTTTAAGCTCTGAAGTGTTTTCAGTACTTGTGTCCTATTTACCAAATCTAGATAGGATGTTGGTTCATCTAGAATTAACACAGATCCTCCCATTGCAAGTAAAGAGGCAAGGGCCACTCTTTGCTTTTCTCCTCCCGAAAGTTCATCGGTTGACCTGGAAATGAATTCATGTAAATTCGTTGCTGATAAGCAAAACTTTATTCGTTTAGTAATTTCTTTCTTGGAGAGGTTTAAGTTTTCTGGCCCGAAAGCAAGTTCTTCCAAAACGTTTGAGGTTACAATTTGGTTTTCTGGATCTTGATGTACTAATCCAACTAGTTGACTAATTTCACCTAAAGTTAATGTCTGGGTTTCTATACCTTGATAGGAAACTTCACCTTCGAATTTTCCCCCAACTAGATGCGGAATAAATCCACTTAATATTAATGCCAGTGTTGATTTTCCACTACCACTCTTTCCAGTAATTACGATAAATTCTCCCTTTTGAATCTTTAAACAAAAATTTGAAATAACACTGGGTTGAGAATCAGAATATTGAAAGTTTACATCTTTCAATTGGATGATTATCTGATTAGAATCCACTGTTAGTCGAAATTATTCATACCAACGTTTAATCAAATTTCTTTTCCTATTTCAGAACTATAAGGATTTTATGGTTGATTATGAAACTAAAGCAGTTAATTCAATAGAGGCAATATTTTTTATCCAGTAACTCCCGTGATAGTGACCAGCAACGATTCTTAATCTGCCATCCTCTGAGGCAATAATAATATTATCATTTTTATCTACTTCAGTTGAATTAAACCTTACAGAATAGCCATCAGTAGCTCTCAGCTGTATATAATAGATTTGAAGTCTTGGCTGTGCTTTTTCGATTGCAAGGTACAGTGGTACACCAGTGTAGTTCTTTGGAGGCACATAAGTTACATCACCAATTAACTCAGCTTCAATAGTGATTTTAGGAAAGTCACCCACGTAGAATGTATAAGGATTATATACTTCCCCCGTAATTTCTATAGAATACTTATTCTGGGACATCAAGAAAACAATGACAGAGACTTCTGCAAAAAGTAATATCACAATTATGCTGATTCGAATAGCTTGAATTTTCCTTAGATATCTGGTAGATGAGGATAGCGGTTTTCTCCACTGTAAAATCGGTGATCTATTAAAAATATAAAACACTGAAAGAGGGAATAATCCTCCTAATGTAATTCCTGAAACGAAGCTTATTAGTCCTATCAAGGCAATGAAAGTAATTGGTATCTGAGAATTGAAAAATAACAATTGTTGTAAAAGAACATTCGATAACCCAGCAAATCCAGCAGCTATTGCAATGATACTCCTTCTTTTCGTCCCTAGAAATAAGATTAAAATCAATTCAAAGATTAAACCTTGACTTGAAGAGAGGAGAATAACTAGTAATCCGTGTGCATTACCTGTAAAAAATTCTACAAAGCCTTTTAAGACTCCAGCAGAAAATGCTACACCCACCTTCTTATCTGTGAGGAGAAAAATGAATACAAGCCAGAAGATATGAAGACCAGCTAAAACTTGACCTCCTCCGAATGGGATTCCCAATATACTGTTTAATAAATTAGCTAAATATCCAATAAAAGTACTAAAAATTCCACCTAAGCTACTAAATAATGCAATAATTACTAAATCACTTGTTTGAAAATAAGGATTCTTTCTCCGTCGTTTTACCAATTCAGGTCTAATCCACGGAATATGAGCAGGTGACTCACCATTTCGATCGGGAATGGTATCGGGCCTATTTGTATCATCATTTAATTTCAATTAAAGTTCCTCCTGAAGCGTTAAAAGGAAAATCATGATAAGATGAACTCGCTTGTAGAATAAAGAATACGACAATCAATGCTGTTAGTACTAATAAACCAGAAAAAATTGAAGCAAATGTCATTAATTTGAGGTTCATTGGCATTTCTCAGGATAATACTGGTATATAAAAAAAATAATAGAAAAATCCTTAGATTTAATTTTCAAAGAGGTTTCAGAACTTACAGACTATTTTGTTTATTTAAGCTTTTTTACTTTCTTCAAATGTAAATGGGTCTCGAATATATTTCATTACTTTTTGAGAGACTTCCATACACCCTCGAATAAAATCTGAGCGGCGCATCTTCTGAGAACCCATCCGATATTTCTTCGCTTCATAAACTATATCAACACTAGTGGCTCCCAAATCGTCTCCGAGCAACTTGTCAAATTCTTCTGGAACTTCGGAACGTACAAAATTCAAATTTCCTTTGAATGCTAATGTAGAATGTGCTATATCGAGTATAAGATCAGCAAATTCATAAGTTAAAGGTTGCTCACCAATCACTACTCGTTGTAAGTAGTCACTTTTTATCGACTCATAAGCTTGATTTATAGCAATTTTAGTACAACGACTCAACTGTTTTTCTGAGAAAGTGAAATTTTCGAGAACATTATTCCCAAGAAGAACTTCTCCATAACGGGAAGCGGATTCTGCATGAACTGGAGAAAAAGCCATTCCAAGCTTGGCAGGTAGATCATGATATTCAAGAATTCTTAAATCTAATACTGGTGCATATACTGGGTGGACAAAAAAAACTGACAATGTTTCAGCAATTTTTGCAAAACGCCTAGGGGGTTTCTTAGGATTGATATCATCGACGTCGATGATCAAAATTAAATCTAAGTCGGAAGTTCCGGGAATAATCCATCCTGGTCCTTTATCTTGCTCTTTTTGAAACGATCCATATAAAATCAACCCACGTACATAGGCTAATAGTTCAGATTCGACCGCAGTTGTAAAATCAGAAAGAAGATTGAAATATTCAGAGTCCGACATGTCTTAAATCACTGATTGGGTCATTGCCCTCATTTTATTTGAAAGTCTTTTGGAAAAAAGTTTTAACCAAACATCGAATCTTTTCCATCTCTTTTTACTAGACGCTTAAATTCTTTGTCTAATCGTTTTTGCTCATCGGTTAAAAGTGGAAGGGGGTTCTGAGGGCGAGTAAAAGAGTTCCCGAGATTAAGATAATCAATCCCTTGATTTTTTTGGCCAGTTAGGGCATTAAATAGGATTTTATCAATGTTCCCCCCTTCTTTCATCGACCTTTGAAGTAATTTAAAGTTTAAATCTAGAATCCCTAGATCTCCTGATTGTTTTCGTTTATCAATGAGTCTTAAAAAATCTTCATCAATTGAACGTGAGATTCGTGTACCTATTCCTTGCATTTGGTAAGGATTCTTTTCATATGCACGAATCTGATAAATTGGTCCCGATATTGGATGGAACAAAAGCAAATCTGAACCTGTATTACCACGTGTAGGAGCAGCTATACTTTT
Source organism: Candidatus Heimdallarchaeota archaeon (assembly GCA_019057635.1). Classification (GTDB taxonomy): domain Archaea; phylum Asgardarchaeota; class Heimdallarchaeia; order Hodarchaeales; family Hodarchaeaceae; genus Hodarchaeum. The sequence goes on along the minus strand of DXJL01000199.1, from coordinate 43,075 downwards.
CCATTCTCCAGGGCTTTTTTTCCCCTCTCTCATGATTTCTCTCAAGATTGTCTGAAGATCTTTCACTGGTTAATGACTCACAGATAATTTTGCTATTTAACCTCTATCTAATTTTGTCTATTTATTATTTATTGTGGCTTAGTATGAAGCTAAATGAAAAGTAAGGTACGCATTAAGTCAATGCTACCAAAGTCAAGAATATAACCGTAACCCCTGCAATAATCCCAAGCGTAACTATATGCGAATCACCTCCATTTTCCTTACAAGTTTCCCTAGCGGATGGAAGTAGTTCGTCTAAAGATATAAATAACATAATTCCTGAGACAAAGGCTAATGCAATTTGAATAAACTCATCTGTTGTCAATCCGAAAGTTAATAATACAACAGTAGCTATAATTGCACCTAAAGGTTCTGCTAAACCAGATAAAAAAGATATTTTGAAAGCTTCTCGTTTGTCATTTGTTGATGCATAGATAGGTACGGCTACAGATAACCCCTCTGGTATATTATGCATTGTAATCGCGACTGCTAATAATATTCCTAGCTCTGTTGAATGCAAAGCTCCAGAAAGGGTAATGAATCCTTCTGGTAAGTTATGAATTGCAATACCTATAGCCACAAGTCGTCCTGTTCGTCCTAAGTTATTTTTTGTTCCATTAAGCCTAGGAGACTCTTCACTATTACAGGAATGTTCGTGCATATAGTCATGCGGAACCAAAATGTCAAGGATCGATACAGCAAACAGACCTAGAATAAATGAGCTACCTGCTTTGAATAATCCAATTTCAAAAAGAGCTGATGGTAATAATTCTAGCATAGATATCCCTATCATTACTCCAGCAGAGAATCCCATGGCTATACTTATGAATCTACTTTCCTGTTTTATGAAATAGATCCCAAGAGCACCTATTGTTGTTGATAATCCGGCTAAAGTTGCTAGTATCAAACCATTGACAACTGGGGTTAGATCCATTAACAGACTCTCAACAGAATGCGTTCTCTACTGAAATAAAAAGTTAATCGAATGTGAACTTTCTTATTAAAACGAGTGATTACCGTGTTCTATACTTTATACTAGAATTAGAATCATTTCCAGCTAAATATTGGACTTTTGGAATTCCTTTAAGGATAAAATTTAATGAGTGTAAATTCATTCGCATATGAAGTAAGAATTTGATCTAATGAGCTTTCAAACTGAGGAAGAAGTAAAGGATTGAAACCTAATGGAGACACAGAAAACTCTTCATTGTCTGTTATTCCCTCGATTTGAGTGAGAACTGATATTAAAACATTAGTAAAATAATCTTTTCCTGAAAATGTAAGGTCTAATGCTTCGCTTTTCCCACCACCAGTAATATACCAAAATTTAACTGATTGTACTTTTTCCCTATCTATTTCCTTCTGAGGCAAAGTCTGAGCTAGGGTACGTAATGAGCCAAGTGAAAAAACATCATCGCGTTCTCGATTTGATAAATCAGGGGTAGGGGCACTAATGGTAGTTGATGCTTCAATCTCAACTGGAACTGGTGAGAAATGTTCATCCATGAACATTGTACATTTTCTAAGAAGAGTTGTTATTGTCTGTGAGATTTCTTCTAACGATTGTAACATTCCAGCTATTTGTGGACGTTCTTCGGCCATAAGTGAGCTTAGCTTAGCGTACCATAGAGTCATAGCGCTTTCATTTATCCGAAGTTCGTTAATCATCTCACTGTAATTCTTTTGAAGTTCTAAAGATTTCAATTGTTCATCGAGACTCATTATTGATCATTTCCTGATTAGCATAATAAAATTGAAAGGAAGTTTAGTTCATACAAGTCGAAGTATGTTTTAAAAAGTATGTTAATTGCGAAGAAAGTACTATATACAATCTATCTCTTGTCTAGAAATTCTCCAAGAGGAATGTAAAAATCGTGACTTCCCTAGATCCACCTTTTGATGCAGATTTTCTTGATAAATTGCCTGCTGGAATCGTTGTATTGAAGGATAGACAAATTTACTACGCAAATACAAAAGCACGGATAGATCTCAAGATTCCTACATCTCACAAAAACCTTTCTATTGAACAGTTTGTTCAATTCCTTGCTCATTCAGATAGAGAGAAATTCGCACGAACAGTTTCAAATAAAGATATTCCCCTTCCCAGGGAATCCGAATGGCAAGCACTATTACCAGACGGTAATACGACTTGGATTCAAGTAAGAGTTTCGTCTATTGGTGAAAGATATGACCTTATCCTTATACGGCATATTGGGAAGTTTATGCAAATAAGAGCTGATCTCGATTCACAGCAAAAACAATTTCAAGATTTATTTAGTAAATCACCTAACTTTCTCTTTATCTTCAAGAATGGGATAATAGATTGGTATAGTCAAGCATTCATTGAAAAATTGGGATATACTGAAGAGGAGATTGAAGAGAGGAAGTCCCTACCTACATTTTTCGTTTGTCCCGAACACAGAGCTAAAATTGCTGCTTATTTGTTGGAAACAAAAAGAGATTTATTTACGGGAAAAGTCGATGATGATACGATTGCTACACAGTTTGTTTCTCCTGATGAAACAACAGAACTAGAATTACTGTGTAAAGATGGTACTCGGATACCTGTCATGGCTAGCGTTAAAAAACTCTATATTGGGAATACGGCAATAGTACAAGGAATTATGGTAGACTTAACTCCTGTCAAACAGTTAACAGATATGAAATTCGACTTTCTTACACTTTCCCAGCATACACTTCGAACACCGATAAGCAATCTTCGTGGACATCTGGATTTTTACAATTCACGATTAGTAAATGGTATTACAGATGACGAAAAAGGAATATTGGAAAATAATATGTTAACTGCGTTTGGACGAAATCTTTCCCAATTAGAAACCATCGTTAACGATTTAAATGATATTGCTGCAGTCAGAATCGGTAAATTCAAATGTACACTTATGTTAGAAGATTTTGTGCCAATTCTTCAACAAGCAATTGACGGCCTTGAATTTCTTTTGAAACGATACCGAGTTCACTTGGTTATTGAATACCCGACAACGCCTTTCATTATCAATGTCGATCGCATTCGCATGTTACAAGCTTTAAGGAATATTTTTGAAAATGCGATTAGATTTACAGGTCATGGTACGGTGGAAATTGCATTAAATATAGAAAATGATAAAATAATTAGATTAACCTGTAAGGATACAGGTGTTGGAATTAATCAGGAGAACCTACAATATATAGGGGAACCCTTCATGACATTCCACTCATCCGCCAGTCAACTGGGTTTAGGAGTATTCTTGGCAAAACAAGTAATAGCTGATCATGGTGGTTCGTTCGAAATAGAATCTGAAGGATTCAACCAAGGATGTCAAGTAACGATAGATTTACCTTTAATGATACCCCCTGAGGAAAAATTGAGTACAAATGAAAATGAGTCCAGTTTAATTGATTTACTTAAGCAAGCGAGTACCTCACAGAACTATATAACAAGAATGGATGCAATTCAGCAGCTAGGGAAAATAGGTTTAGAAGAGGAAGAGAAACAGGTAGAAATTCTTACTGGATTAGAGCATATTATTCTTCACGATCCAGATAGGACAATAAGAAACCTGGCTAGTAATTTCTATTCTAAAATTAAAACTGAGACAGAAAAAGAAGTATCTTATAATTAGAGGAGGTTCTAACTGTCAAATCTTTTATTGCACTACCTCTTCTACCTGTAATGCCTCTTAAGGCACAGATTAAACTCATTGAGGATCAGTTAATATTAGAAAAAGAGAATCCAGATTCTGAACAAAATTCAGTATTTCATGCCACCTTTCAAAATATTGAAGCTAAGAACTTCAACAATTTACTCGGGTCCCCATCTGAAAATCTAGAGAATATTGGTAATTTTTGGATTAAATCACGCGTGGGGATTCTCATTTCGAATATTTTAGCTCAAGAATTATTTAATTTTAAAAATCTGAGAATTATTCAGTTTCTTAGAAAGAAATTGATCACCCAGGGAATTCCTGATTGGATCATTGTCATTTCAACTAATGAGACTCTAATCTTTTCGATGTCACACAATTTCATTATTTGCTGGTCAATTATTCCTAAAAACCTCGCATCACTGCTTCTTGCCTCAATTTTCGTTAACCCAGGGATTCTTGAAGTTTATAATGACAAAATTCGTTTACAATCATATCAAAATGGCTTTAGCGTATTTTTGAAGATTATTGAGTTTGTGCGAAAAAGTGATTCACATAAAAACGGTGATACTCCTAAATTGGATCGCTTACGAGGATTTACTTCTCCAAATGAATTTTTTATGAATTACTCACAAACTCTAAACGATTTTGAAATGATTAAACTTCAGAATGATACACATCCAACTAATATCGACATTACACGTTTTTTAGACTTACTACAAAAGAACATTCTTATCGAACAAGTCGTTGAATTATCTTATGTCGATCTTCTTGATCTCACATTAATCCACCTACTTGAATATCCTCCCTTACCGCTAAATATTGACAAATTAAGAGGTCAATATTTTACTCCTTTAGAACTTACGTTTCCATTGGTCTCTCACTCCTTTAATAAGATAAAAACCAGCAAAATATCCTCAATCAACAACATCAAGAAATTAAAGATTCTAGATCCAGCTTCTGGTACTGGATTGATTCTTATTGTAGCATTAGAATGGCTGGTTAATCAAGTTCTCCAACACGAAGATCGTCTTCCCTTCAGTTCACTTTTACAACTCAGAAAAGAGTTATTTTTATCTTCCTTTTTTGGATTCGACATTGATGAAAAAATCATAAATTTTTCTGGGAATATTATTAATTTGTTCCTAAGTCTATCCAGTGATTTACCTGAAAATTCGAATAATCTGCAGAAAAAGAATTTCTTGCACCACATGTCCAATAATTATAAGAATAACATTCCTCATCCTAGATATGATTTAATTCTTTCAAATCCCCCCTATATTCCTTTATCAGGACGATTCTCACAAAAGGTTATTCCCCCTGATATTAGGAAAATCCTCAAACAAATGATTCCCAAATTCATGGGAAAGCGTGATAATCTTTACATTATGTTCCTTGGTTTAGCATTAAGCTATTCTTCACGTTTGAATGACGGAGTCGTGAGTTTTGTTATTGACCATTCCTTTCTTGATCTATCTTCGTACAGTGAAATACGTAAAACGTTATTGGAGAAGTATACCTTGATCTACTTGCTTGAAAATTACAAATATAAACAAGCAGTAGTAGACTTATCTATTCTAATATTAGGAAACTCTAAGGATCATGAAAAGGACTCTATATCATTTTTAGGCCAAAAGAACTTGAATTATGAGCCTAAGATTGAACCCACAAGTCATTTTAGTGATCACCCAAATTTCATCTTTAAGATTTACCGAAAAATGGCTACCCGTGAAATACTGAATCAAATCAATAGCGTAGTCATTAAATTGGGAGACATCTCAAAGGTTTCCTGTGGTTTGGAATATGGAAGTATGCTTAAATCTCATTTTCTATCCAATACGCTATCTAGTGATATGTATCGAGTGATAGATGGAGCTAATGGATTACCACAGTCTTTTGTAACTTTTTGGGTTTCAGGGATGAAAAATTCCTTCGTTAGATTCTCAAAGGATTATGAAGATTATCTTCGAGAGAATAATTTGAATCGTTCAAAAGTTGGAAACAAAGAAGTCCTTTTAATTTCAGGAGAGAAAGAAAGATTTACTGAACCAAAAATATTAGTCCGTCAAACTGCTTCAAAATTTATTGTAAATTATGATGAAAAGGGGTTTTTCGGATTGAGGAATCTCCATACAATCTATAATATCCAAACACCTTATTCTCCATATTTGATAGTTGGTATACTTACATCAGCTCTAGGGAATTGGTTGGGAGAAGAGTTAAATATAATTCGTACATCGGGAACTGAAGGAAATCGATATCCACAAATTCGAATTAGGGATATGAATCATTTTCCAATAATTAGCCTAAAAAATAGTACAAATGTTCAAGTTCAAAGAATTAAGCAATTAGAAGTTAAAACGCAAGAAAATATACAAATTGGGAGCAAAGTTTCTAATATTTATGAGAAAATATGGAAGTTAGTCAAATCCAATTCTGAAGTATTCCCTTTTAGTTCGCAAAAAAGATTGTTCCATTTCTGTAAAAATCCAGAAAAGTTCTCAGTTCTTTCTAAAACTACTAGAATGAACCTATCATTCCTCCTAAAAGAACTTGAAAAGTACCAAGCTTTCCTTAACCATAATCAAAGAATTATGGATGAAATTGTCTTCAAAATTTATGGTATTACTAAAAAACAGTGGGAAAAATTACTATAAACGTACTGAATTCTATTTACGTCTTTTTCGTGACTTTTTTCTCTTCTTCTTCTTTGTTGGTTTTTTGATCACCTGTTCTTCGCTTTCCAGGTGAATAATTTCAGATAAATCCTTCGCCACTTCTTCTCTAATGTCTTTCGATGTTATCTGTTCTGTACTTGGTAGTTCGTGATCTTCTGGAGTGTCATTGGATTGTATCTCTTGTCGAATATCTTTCGACGCTTGACGTAATACAGCTTTTATTTCAGACACATCTGGTGACTCATCAAAATCCAAATCAACATCAGTCGTCGTTAAATCTTCTTCGTTCACTTCTTTCCTGAATAATCCGAAATCTTGGATGGATTCGTGCGCACGACGTAGTTCTTGCCTTAAAGCAGCAGCATCGACAGTTTCTTCAAGTTGTTTATCTGTAAGACGTAGTTGCTGCTCACCTATTACTTTCAGTCTTCCTTTGGGGATGTTCAATCCTGCACCAGAAACTAAAGCGTCTAAAACTGGTGTAAAATCTTCAAATATTCCCACATCTATTACTTCTTGGTTAATTTCTTCATTAAAAACGTCTGAAAATCGACGAGCAAGTAAATCCGTTAATTCATCAATGGGTTCGGTTTGTTCACTATCACAAATAACTGCTACAGTCATTTCTCCTATTCTACGGATATGAATTACTAATTCGTCGGTAGTAATTTTATCAAGCAATCTTCCAGTAACCTCAGCCAGCAAATCAACTATACCAGTTACCAGACCAGCAAAAATAGTATCAGGAAATTTTAATCCAGAATATGAGCGAGAAAGCAAGCAGGTACCAGCAGACGATATAAACCAAACATAATGCACCACAGGAGCTGTACTATCAACTTCATATCCTGTTACGGGAGATCCCATACGAACTGCATAAGTAATGTCATCAGCTGAAACAGTTTGAGTATTTCTTTCACTACTTCTGGCAACTGCTCCAGCAGCTATTTCTCTAGCTTTGTATGTGAGTAGTTTATTTAAGGCTACAGCGGCATTCTGTGATACACGTTTTATCCCCGTTTTTTTAATTATTCGTCTACACTCCGCAGTTGTAAAAGCTAAATGAATAGACTGTTGTTTCCTTTTGGGCATTATTAAGTGTATCTCCCGAGACAGAACATATTATGCTGTAAATCTTAAGTAAAAAGATTGAGAATATTGAAAGATGTAAGTATCTGATTGAAGGATATATTCATGGATTTAAAAGCTTAATTTTATATGCTTTTATTCAGAAAAACCAAGTTTGATTTTGCTACAGGTAATCAGTAGCAATCCGATATTAAAAATGTACAAAAATTGGGTAGGACAGATAGTGCAAGCCCCGTTAGTAAAGTCTTTCAATTATAATTATGAAGAACTAGGTTTTTGTGCAGGTTTAGAAATACATGCACAATTACAGTCCGAACGAAAATTATTTTGCCATTGTCCTCCCGAATTAGTACCTTCGACAGCCTACAGTGATTATCATTTTGAACGTTACTTTAGACCTGTGCTTGGGGAACTCGGAGATTTCGATGCAGGGATGCTTGTCGAGTTTGAGAAGCACTACCGTGTAATCTATGAAACTTATGGCAATAATATTTGCACCTACGAGATGGATGAGACCCCGCCATTTTCTCCCTGCAATGAAACCATAACCAAAGGATTTATGCTTGCTAGATTTTTGAATTGTGAATCCCCTGTTAACGAGGTCATTTTTAATCGTAAACAATATTTAGATGGTTCTATTACAACAGGTTTTCAACGTACCACAATTATTGCTCGTGATGGATTCATAAATTTCCAAGACAAAAAAATAAGAATTAATAATGTATTAATAGAAGAGGATGCTGCACGAAGAGTAAACTTCCATGATAGAGCGTCTCGTACTGTTTATTATAATCTTGATCGGTTAGGAATTCCTTTAACAGAAATTATTACGAATCATTTAGATTGTCAAGATCCTTTTGCTTTACAGAATATAGGATTACTGCTTGGTCTGGGACTTAGAGTATTGGGGATTGCACGAAGAGGGATTGGGTCTGTTCGTCAAGATGTTAACATTTCAATAACTGGTGGAGCACGAGTTGAATTAAAAGGAATTCAGGACATAAATGATCTACCTCAATACTGTGATCATGAGATTACTCGCCAATTGGCGCTACTTGATCTTATGAGAGAATTAAGAGATAGAGGAATCAAAAAATCTGATTTCCAAGCAAATTATATTGATGTCTCTTCTGCGATTACTAATCTCGGTGAGAATGAAGTAGGTTTAGCTGTTAGATTACCTAAATGTAAAGGTATATTCTTGATAGACGTGCAACCAGGAAAGCTATTTTCAGAAGAACTTTTTGATCGGATAGAATTGATCACAGGATTGTCAATGGACAAAATGAGCCAATCTGACACTCCTCAACAGTGGTTGAACAGCAACCGTGTCCGAGAGATTCTTAATCTAAAAAATAATGACAGTTATGTCGTGATCTGTGGATCTCAAAAAAGCGTAATTCATGCATTATCAAGAACAATTGAACGTATGAATAAGGCTCTGAACGGTATACCAGAAGAAACAAGACGAATTAACCCTAACACCCACAATAGTGAATTTTTACGAGTTATCCATGGAAAAGATAGAATGTATTCCGATACTGATACTCCTCCTGTTTCTATTTCTTTAGATTACTCCGAACTGCTTCCCCCTGACATTATTCCTCCTTGGGATATATCCTCGAAATTTCCTATTTCAGTAAGGGAATTAATTTTTATTGAAAAAGTAAATTTCTATCCTGAGTTTTCATTTATCATTCTAAAATACCCAGAGTCCTGTAGAAAGTTGTTAGGATTAATACAACAGGCTTCTCACTATATAAAAAAGCATCAGCTTAACAAAGAAACGAATAGTCAGATCTACAAACAATTATTGACAGATTTGATAACAAACCAAATATCTAAAGATTTTCTAGAAGCAATTCTAATTGAAATTGATAGTTCAGGTGTATATAGTAGAGAGACACGACTACTAGAGAGAACAAATATAGACGATGATATGTACCGACGAATAAAAGTCGTAATTGCAGATTCAGAAAAGCAACCTAATAATATTACCCTAGATAAGCTGTTTGGAATTCTAAAAGCGCATTTTCCTATGTTGACTAGCGAGCAAATTCTTTCCACCCTTCTCAAAGAAGGAAAAATCGGTGATTAGTAATATGGACGAAGATGATGATACTTTACCTGGATATAAAGGTAAAATACATGAGATCTTGTTAAGAGAGAAAATAAAAGTATGGTCCGAAATTGTTGTTACAAAAGAAAATGGAGCCCATTTTCAGGGAATATTATTACCTAGATCAGCTTTTACCGCTCCAAATTTTATCACTTTGAGAGTGTTGGATACTGGATATAACATTGGAATAGAAATAACCGAAAAAACAATTTTTCAACATCTTGGCTATTCAAAAGGTAATTACCGATTACCTGCCATAAATGTGAAACGTAAGGAATCTCTTCCCGATGTAGTTCTACTAGGTACTGGTGGTACGGTAGCCAGTAGACTAGATTATCGAACCGGGGCTGTACTCCCAGCTTTTACTCCTGAAGAATTATTTGCTGCAGTTCCTGAAATTCAATCTCGTGTTAATTTAACTCCAAGAACTCTTTTTGAAATTCTCTCTGAAAATTTCAAGCCTGAATTTTGGGTTAAGACTGCTGAAGAAATAGCAAAGGAAGTGGACAGCAGGGCTGATGGAATCATAATTGGACATGGGACAGATACTATGGCCTATACTGGGTCTGCACTATCGTACTTTTTGCATAATCTACCGATTCCAGTGATAATACTGGGTTCTCAACGATCCTCAGATCGTCCGTCTAGTGACGCTGCAATCAATTTGTTAAACGCAGCAACGGTTGCCGGTTATGCAGACATAGGTGAAGTACTAATTTCTATGATGGGTTCAACTAGCCATAAAGCGGATTATTTACATCGTCCGACTCGAGTTAGAAAGATGCATAGTAGTAGACGAGATACATTTCGCAGTTTATCAGTTCCTCCGGTTGGAAAAATCGATTGGCAAACCCAAGAAATTTCATACTTTTCCCCTGTCAAATGTCGTGCGAAGCATGAGGATTTCCGTTTAGATGCGCAAATCGATGAAAAAGTGGCTATCTTATACTTTTACCCAGGTATGAATCCCGACATGCTCCATTCAGTAATAGATTTAGGATATCATGGAGTAGTTATGATAGGAACTGGTCTTGGCCATGTGAGTTCTGACTTCTATCCAGCTTTAGAACGAGCGCAAGAAGAATGTATCCCGATCGTAATGGTCGTTCAACCTCTCTATGGATTTGCTCATTTACGTGTGTATGAAACAGGAAGAGAAATGTTAGCTCGGGGTGTTATTGAAGGAGGAAATATGCTGCCTGAAGCAGCCTACCCTAAATTGGCTTATGTTTTGGGACATACTGGATTCCCTCCGTCAAGTCTTGAAGAGGTAAAGACTCTAATGCAGACAAATTTCGTTGGAGAAATTACTAATCGTGAAACACGATTCGGTTTTAGTTTATTGCAGGGTATTGAACCTGGTATCGAATCTTTATTTGAATCTATCTAGTCCTTAAAGAAAAAAAGGGGTTGTGTGTGTTAGTATTCTTCACACGCACGATAGAAATATTTTCTGGGATGACTGCAAGCTGGACAGATCTCTGGTGGTTCGGTTCCCTCATGCATATATCCACATTCGGCACAGTACCAGTAAATCTTCTTTTCTTTTTTATAAAGTGTTTTACCTTTGAGCTGGTCAAGCAATTTTACATATCTCTCTTCATGATGTGCTTCAGCAATAGCTATTGCCCTAATACGTTTGGCAATATCGGGTAATCCTTCCTCTTCCGCAATATCAGCAAAACCAGGGTACATTGTGGTGGTCTCATAGTGTTCACCTGCAGCTGCTGCTTTTAAATTTTCTATAGTATCACCAAACACAGTTGGAACCACTACTTCATCAAGTTTTGATTCATCAAGAGATTTATCATCAATTTTCTTTTTCAACATTTGAGCCATTTTAAAGAACCACGATGCATGCTGTCTCTCTTGTTCAGCTGTTTCAAGGAATATTCTTTGTATTTGAGGGAACCCTTCTTTTTTAGCAATTTTTGCATAGAAAGTATACCTATTTCGTGCCTGGCTCTCGCCAACAAATCCTTGTAGTAAATTATAATACGTTTTTTTCATAAATACTCACGATTTAGAATTGGTACAAAGTAGAATTTTAAAAGTTTGGAAGGACAAATACTTTTTTGTTTCGTATCTAAAAATAATTGAACCTTCAATCCTAACAGTATATGAAGTAAAAACTCCGTTTGAACGATTTCTTCGATTGAGATAAGCGGACACTTATTCTTGTTTCTTGGATTTACAGGGATAGGAGGATTTATTTACAGAATCATGGAACGTAATTGGGAAATATACTCTGCTAATCCACCAACCGTTAAACCTCATCAACATATAGGTTCTGCAGGAACTATTAATAGTCCGACCGACATACCGCTCAAGATTTGCCCTGTTCGTGGTGAAAAATACCCAGAATCGACAATTCATACTGTTTGTTTCATGTGTGGATCTCCATTAAACTCTAAGGCCTAGTAAATGTTGGCATCTTTTATCTGTCATCTTTAACAAGATTTTAAAATAAATTACAACATAATCAGAAATTTCTAACCATTTTTAACACTTAAGCCGACTTAAAAACTAAATAGAATAGTTTGCCTGTGTTTGACGACGAGGGTCGTAATACCCTAAGTAGTACGAAGATAAAGGCTTTTAAAGGCTAATTTTCTCTTTAAATTTACAACGGATTGTTGATGGGTTTGAGAAAATTATGGTTCAAGAATTAGATGGGCTTGTTCAGGCTTTTTTGGGATTTCGGAAATTTCAATTTCATGAAAATGTTTGTATAAGAGGAAAAAATGACAAGGATGTATCGTTTTCATATCTTGTTCATGGAAGTACCGACCCACACGTGAGCCTGGGAGGAAATATTGGGGTTGTTGTTAAAGATTGGTCAAGAAGTTGTGGTTATAATTGCATTTTGGAAGCAGAACGATTACAAACAAATACTCCTAGTTTAAATCGAGTAATGGTTGTGGCCAACCAATTCTCAAGCACTGCACGTGAATTGGCAGAAAAATTGGGGATTCTTACTCTTACTAAAGGAGAACTTGTTAGCATCCAAAGTATGTACCGACAGCAATTCTCTACGACTGTATTTGATCCGTAATCTCTTTTCTTTTTTTAAAGCAAATCCTGCAAGAATTATTAACAACTCATTATTTGCGATAAAATTGGGAGGTAATCCGTACAGAAATTGTATTGGGGAAAATATTTTAAAGCTTTGAAATAGGTTCAATTTCATAATAAAATTTTACAGGAGACTCTTTCTTAGAATTTAAACGTGACTCTACACTCGTAAGACTACTTTTCAATTATGTTATTGCAGAGATTCTTTTCTTCATTGATTCAGGAATCCTCGTCATCTACAAAATGTCTTTTGAACTCGATATGGAAGATCTACTGACAGGTACCTTTCTCGGCAGTCCAAGTCTTGGATTATTTTCTGAAGGTTTAGGACCTACTCAAATTGACTGATTACCAACAAATGTATTTCTTGCCTTATTTAGCTCCTTGTTGTTACTTACTGGCTTCTTTGCCTTAACAATTTTAATTCCATTACAGGTTGATGTCTTTACTGGTGGAAATGCCATTGATGTTCGTGCTGTTCCCGTTGGAATCATGTTCCTAATATGCTGGGGATTATTTCCATGTTCATACCTAATGCGATCTACTTTCATTGATTGGGGCAACAAAGTTAAGGGTGTCTTTATCAGATCCCCTAATTAGAAGAAAAACCCCTTCTTTAAAGAGGACTAATTTTTATTCTTCTTCAAGTGAAATAATTGCTCCTCTTTCGTTAGAGGGAACAATAACAATAAATGGCATATAATTTTCTGTATTAAGAGCTAAAATACTTTCAATTTCAGATAACGCAAGCTCAGCGCTATTATTATTTTCTGAAATATGTGTGATAACTACTACTTTCGGCGTTGCATTAATAATGAACTCAGCAGCATGCCAATTAGATAAATGCCCCTCAGAACTCAAAATTCGTGTTTTTAGAACATCCGAATAAGTACTACTGAGTAATTGATCAAACGAGTGATTCGCTTCAATAATCAGCACATCTAAATTGCGAAATCCATCGAATAAATAGGTAGAAGTCTTCCCGCAGTCTAATAAGATGCCAATTCTTAACTTCTCTTTTGTGATTACATAAGCAACAGGATCTACTGCATCATGGGGTATTTCGTAAGGTATAAAATTAACACTGCCAATAGAAAATGATTCGGCTACCTCAATAAATTCTGTATCAATAGGCCCTGTTTTGGGACGAATTTTCTTATATGTATCATACGTTAACCAGCTTTTGATTTGGTATTTCTTAGCAAGAGTTTTCAAACCTTTGATGTGATCTGAATGTTCATGTGTTATTATAATCCCAGTAAGGTGAGATGGATTGGGTTCATTGATATCCTTTAATGCCTTCTCAATTTTGCGATTGGATATTCCTGCATCAATTAAGAATCGTTCATCATCTATTTTAAGAAAAATCGAATTGCCTTTGCTTGATCCCGCAAGTACGCATAATTTAAATCGCACTGAGTATCTCCTCTACTATGGATGATGAGTTAACTTGAGAAAAGCTTTTGAGCATTTTCAAATAGAATCATTCTTTTTTCCTCTTCTGTGAGAATTGGGCTTTTCAGAATAATGTTCTTTGAGTGTTCTATTGATGTACCGTGAACCACGGGATGATCTGATCCAAATAGAACATGATCAAATCCAATATCACGAAGTTTAGCGACAGTATTAGGATCTTCAAGAGCATAAGTTACTGCACTTGTATCTAAGAAGATATTTGAGTTATTTCTAGCAATATCTAAGGCAGAATTTATCCATGATTCATCATCGGTTGCACCAAATCCTCCCAGATGTGCGAATATGACTTTAACTGTGGTTTTCTTAACTAATTTTTCCCAAAAACGTGGGTGTGAGTATTGAACGTATCTTAGGGTAGGGATTTCAAAAGGGCCTGGATCTTTTCCTGTATGAATTAAAATTGGCCAATTCTGTTTAGCAGCAAATTTGAAGATACGCTTAACATTCTTATTCTTTTGAGGATGAAAGAATTGAAGAGTGGGAATTAATTTTATTCCATGTAGACCTAACAATAAGATTTCGTCTAATATTGAAGATACATAGCTTTTTGACTTAGAGGGATTAACTGATCCAAATCCAATAAAGCGATCCGGATAGGAGTTACGCATTTCTGCAACCTGATCATTAGATGTTACCCCTGTCTGTAGGATCCTAGTCATTGAATCCAAAAGTTGCTCAGGATTAATAAAATATGAATAAGCCCACAAGTCATCAATTATTTCTTCTCTAAGCTTTAAATCTGTGGTTAAAATATTAGGTTCTAAATCAAGTGCAAGAATAACTGCTTTACTTACTCCAGATCTGTCCATTTCATCTATTAAAGATTTTGCGGATATCACTGATCTGATGGGATGTACATGGACGTCAAAAACTGAAGAAAGGGAGGAATCAAGCGGTTTATTCATAGACGGATCAGATAACCGGAAATTTAACCTTCATTATTAGTTCTTTTCTTTTAATGGGAAAGGATTTATTTTTCTATAAGAAAAGGATTTTTGGATTCGATTCTGTATGGTAACAACTTCATCTGATCGTCCGTCTGTTAAATTAAGACGAATTTTATTTCGAAAGGATTCTAGAGAAGACGAAACACCATCGGAGGAGAAAAAGCACAAATTTTATGTTTTGAAGATGACTTGGGATCAAGCATGGTCCAAGGTCGATGAAATTCAAGAAATTATCGATGCCAGTGATGATTTAAGAAAAGTAACCATCAGAAACTTGAATCCAGAAACCGACGTCGAAAAATTCCTACGTGTCTACAATCGAAGCTTTATTTCAGCACCGGATCCTTACCGAAGCTTAACTCACCATGATTTCAAGCACTTTGATCCTGAATCTACGTTTGTAGCAATTCTCTATGGCCAGATTGTTGGATTCATTTTTCTCACCGTTGAACCTCTGATTAAAAACTCGCTAGAAGTTGGGAAACAAGGAGTAATAGCTGGGTTAGGGGTTGAACCCCGGTACCGGAGACGAAAAATTGCTTTTCTTCTTGCCGCTCGTGCAGCTGAATTTTTTTCGGACCAATCGGTTGATGAGCTCATTTGTGAGGTCTACTATAAAAATAAAGTCTCGTATTCGTTTATCCAGAACTTTGGTATGACTAAGACAGGGATCATCTACCTTTAGAAAAAAAATTTCGAATTTTAATTTTGAGTCTGTCTATAGTTTACCTTCTTGGAGTTAGTTCACTAACATATAAAAAGAATTGGTGTATCCACTTATTCAAATTCGTCTTTGACTTTTAGGGAGACATCATCTATTAAGGTAATCCGCACATTTATCCTACTCAAGTGATTAGAATGAATCAATCGAATAGTCTAGGAAAATCAGGAGATATCACTGCCAAAAAACCACATGTCCTGATAATTGATGATGAAAGAGATGCAGTCGAATTATTATCCCTAATTCTAACGAAAAACGGATTTACAACTGACAAATCGTATAAAGCTGACGATGCAAGATCACTTCTTGATACCGCAGACACGTTACCTGATATAATCATTCTTGATGTGAAATTACCTGGAACGGACGGGGTAAATTTTTGTAAAGAATTGCAAAAAAACCCTCGTTATCAGCATATTCCTGTCATCTTGGTGTCAGCTATGTGTTTTGAAAGCGACATTGAACGTGGATTCGCAGCAGGGGCCAAAGATTATATTTTAAAGCCTTGGAGTAATATAGACTTAGTGAAACGAATAAAACATCATTTAATAATGAATAAGTCCTAATCCGTACAATACACTTTGATCAATGTATTTTGATCAGAGGTAATATTTCTGCTATGGCGTTAATCTTTTTCATAAGTTTAGATGATATATTAACTTCATCGGTGTGACAAAGGGAGACATATTCCTTTAACAGCGTGAGAAGTAACCGAGAAAAAGCTAAGGTCTCTTCGTTAAGGGTAGAAAATGTCATTAGCTCTTTTGGGATAAATTGTGCATTCTCTTCATTGATAAAAATCATTGATTGATTCAAATTCGAATGTAATGCATTAAACTCACTGGAACATAGAACACCCATGTAATCGGTGTCTACATAAAACAATGGCCCTTCTTCCGCTCTTAAAAAGTGGTTATGATTGTAATCTAATAATATCAGCGCTTTAGATGCCAAAAAAAGTAATTCGATCAAATTGTAGATATCTTTCTCCTTTGAATAATCACAAACTGGATGAAATAGAAAAGGTTGAAGGACAATTAAAATATCATTAGACTCAAGAAAATACGTTTCCGGATAGTGATCAGGGCCTAAAGCATCAATCAGCTGTTCAATTCGTGTTTTATGGTGGTCTGCTAGATTAAATGCCATATGCAGATCAGTTGAGGGTTTTTGATAAATTCTGATTGTAAAGTAATCCGAGCGTTTCCCCCCGTTTGTTTGGAATAAAGGAGAAACTGTAATCACTGGATGGACAAGTCCGAAATCTGGTCGAGTAACTTCATGAAATAAATACTGAGACTTATTTCTTACTCTATCTTCGTGCATATGAGAAAAATACGTTTCTAATAGGGAAAAAACCTTTTCCAGAGTGGCTTTATTAGTCCATGGCCATTCAACTTCCCTGATTTCGACGGGAAAATTAAATAAGGAGGCCTTCATCGTTATGACTATATTTATCTCCTAAATCTTAAGATTTTTTATTCAATTTTTTTTTGAAAATTACCTCTACAACTCTAAGAGGAAAAACTATTCATAATTGAAAATAATCCCAAGTTTAACGATGGTAATATACCGCAATGACCTAAATATTCCAAATGATCTCAAGAAAGTTTTTTCTGACATTCGTAATCATCTAGCTGGTAATTTCAAGGGTATTACACAAGATAATACTCTGGTAGAGCAAGTATTATTCCTTTTATTTTGTAAAATTCAGGATGAGCTTGAAACTCCTTCTACTGAACCAGTTCTCTTCCAAATTGACCATCCTGATAAGCAAACACTTGTAGCACGGATTAATAAATTGTTTAATGAACTTAAATCCCAATTCAATGAAATTATTGATGCCACAAATGACCAATTGATTATTGATGAGGCAAACCTTCGAGTGATTGTGGCAGAGTTACAAACTTTTGCAATTAGCGAAGCTCCTCGAGATGCAATTGGAGATGCAATAGAACAGATTTTATTACCAGCATTACGGGGATCACAAGGTCAATTTTTTACTCCTAAAAACATCTCGTTAACAATGGCGCAAATCTTAGATCCAAAAGTTGATGAATTAGTCATTGATCCTGCTTGTGGGGCAGGAGGTTTTCTAACAAGTACATTGTCGCTTCATAAAGATATTAATAACTGTAAATTGTTTGGAATCGATAAAGACGAGTTTTTCGTCAAAATATCTAGATTACATCTAGCAATTCTGAATTATCGAAACCCAAGTATTTTCTGTGAAAACTCATTAGAAACACCTGAGAAGTGGACAAACACCACTCAATCTAATATCACACTGAGTATGTTTGATGTTGTTTTATGTAATCCCCCTTTTGGTGCGAAAATTCCTATCACAGATCCAAGGATCTTAGAAAAGTATGAGTTGGGACATAAGTGGCAGGATAAAGGTAAAACTTGGAAGAAAATATCAAAAATACGAGAACGACAACCACCACAAATATTATTCATCGAAAGATGTCTACAATTGCTAAAACCTGGGGGAAGAATGGCTATTGTATTACCTGAAGGAATATTTGGGAATAGTTCAGACCGCTATATTATCGATTTCTTACTCCAGAATTATACCATCTTGGCGGTTATTAGCTGCAGCCACCTTGCATTTGCGCCCCACACACACATCAAAACTTCTTTATTGTTTATCGAAAAAACAAAACAACAGGGTAACTACCCGATTTTTTTTGCGATAGCGAAGAAAGTGGGACATGACAAAAATGGGAAGGAAATATACCGATTAGATGACTTCGGTGGACCTACATTAGATAAAAACGGTAATAAGATCATTGCTGATGATTTACCTGCTATTACAGAGAATTTTCGTATTTTTAAAACAGGGAAAAGAATCGGTTATTCATCATTAGGATTTATCCTCGATCGAGAAAACATCGTTAATAACATCCTTATTCCTGCATATTACAACCCCAGTATAAATAATCGCTTAGAAGTTTATAAAAATAGACCAGGTTACACACTAGTTTCTCTAGGAGATTTAGTCTCGAGAAACTATCTTTCTATTGCGAGAGGACATGAAATTGGTGCAAAGGCGTATGGAACGGGCACGGTACCATTTGTTAGAACAAGTGACATTATAAATTTAGAAATTAATGTGGATCCTCTAAAACAAGTCAGTAAAGACACATATAATAAGTATAAAGACAAGCAAGATATTAGAGCAGGAGATATTTTAATTGTTAATGATGGAACGTTTCTCATTGGCAGAAATGCAATGATTACTAAACATGATGAACAAATTATTATTCAAAGTCACTTAAATAAACTTCGTATTACCTGTGAAAATCCATTTTTAGATGAATACCTATTACTTTGGAGTCTGAATACAGATATTGTTCAGGAGCAGATTAAAGCGAAAACCTTCATCCAAGCTACGATATCTACATTAGGGGACAGATTAAAGGAAATAGTTCTTGTATTACCCTCTGATTCGGCCGTGAAAAATAAAAGATCATCAGAATTTAGAGAGATTATTTCTCAGAAAAAGGCATTGAAAAACCGATTTAAACAGCTTATCAAGGAGATATAGTCTATAACATTTTATCTAATTGCCATCTTTTATTTTCAAGGACATCGAACTCTTTAGAGGTAATGCTGGGAAAAATTTGACAAGTATAGCTAATATGATTATCACGGATGGATTTTATGCATATGGCTCTTACCCATGTTTCCAAACGTTTTATTCGTGCTACTCGATCCATTGCAGCAAATAATTGGCCATATTTTAACGCTCGGTGTTTTATATCGAAAATTTCCTCATCTGAATAGCCTTCATAATTAATTTCAGTATTCATAATTCTTATCAGGGTTGAAAGAAGAACTCTGGCTGGAGTTTCAGACCGAATTTTTCTCCATTTATTTCGCATTTTTGGATAGATCTTTAAAAGTCTTAATCGCCATGTTCTCAATTTCTGTTTGTTTAAATCAACACCTAAAGCATTACTAATCTCTTGTAGGGTAGAATCTAATAAGGATAGACCCCGAAAAGTTAACACTAGATCAATGTAAGCTAAATACGCATACAAACGATCCTCTTGTAATCTCAAACCCAATTCTTTTGGTTTTATATTTTTGAATGAATTTGTAATCATGTCTAACCATTTCAAAGGAAAAAATTCTGCAAGACGGGATGCAATATCATTATTGATTTGAAACCGATTGTCACAACCAGTTTCCTCATGAGTAATGCTATTATGTGTATTTTTGAGTCTATAGAAATGTGAGGGAACCCTTCTATCCAATTGAATCAGTGTACCTAGAAACCAACTATTTTCGCGAGATTCATCTTGTTTCTCTTCAAACATTTCAAAAGAATTTTCACCTTGATTTTTGTGTGGATACCCCAAAACCAACTCTTCCAAGCAATTTCGTAAGATTTCTAATCACTGTTATAATCACCCTAGAATTTCTTGCTTTATAAGGTTTTCTTTGATATATAAAGCCTTTATATAACAACTAACTTTTTATGATTAAATTAGATTAAATTGAGAAAAAAGAGAAACTGCTACAATATTCATTGTAATAATCAATTATTGAATTTAATTTAATAAATAAAGGACAATTAACCAATATAACTACGTTCTGTAACATATTATCCTTTTAACAACGAAATAAGTGTTTTTTACACTTTCGAATTTATAAGAATGGGGAAGAAATATAGTTCGAGGAAGACTAAAGTGGCACGAAAAATGGCCAAATTCCAGTAGAAGGTAAGGAATTAATAGAAAATGTCATTAATAACCACAAAGAAATGCTGAGTTGGTTAGAAGAACAGTTAATTCGTCCTGAAAGTTCTATGGTGCTCATTAGTTCAATTCTTGAGGATTTTCAAGCTTGTCAAAGAAAAGAGGCGCTCATATGTACCTATCTTGACGAAATAATCCGTTAAAAATAATATAAAGCTGAATAGGTATTCCTTGTGATTTTATACACTTGAACCGTACAACAAAGTTCTAATTTACAGTTTATTCAAAGCCATCCGTGTTATAGGATTGGTGAATATGGACACATTAGAAGATTATTCAGTTGTAGTAAAAATCCCAGTTGTTTGGGGTGATATGGACTCATTTGGGCACGTAAATAATATAAAATTCTTCCGTTACTTTGAAACAGCTCGGATTAAATATTTTGAAAACATCGGGTTTATCCAAGTTATGAGAGACTCAAAAATAGGCCCTATTCTTGCAAGCACATCAGCCAAGTTCATTAAATCATTATTCTATCCAGATACTATACAAGTAGGAACTCGTGTAACAAAACTTGAGTCCACCAGATTTATTATGGATTATCTTGTCATTAGTGAACAATCTGGTACCGCAGCGGTTGGAGAAGCTGTTATTGTTGTCCTCGATTACCAAACATCTGCAAAATCTCCCCTCCCAGCAAGTATCAAAGAAAAAATATTCGAAATCGAACCACTGCTCGTTGGATAATTATTCAGGAGAAGAACCCATCCCTAAGAAAAATATGATAACAGATCTTTAGGTGGCTTGTAAGTTTCCTTTAACGAGTTTAAATTGAGTGAGTTTTCAGAGGAGCTCAACTTATCTCCCCCAGATAAAGTAATCAACGGCCCTGGTGAGTTACGACGGCAAATATAACAGTCCCATGGAAAATCCTCAATATCCTTCCCCCATTTTGCTAATTCATTTTTTACTAACTTTGGTGAGTTACACTCTCCGCTTAAATGTCCAAACATCAATACTTTACTTTCTGTGTCTATCTGGCTTAAAGCATCAATTGTTTGTCCATTATCTAAATGAGTGCCCCTTATACGCTTTTTCAACCATATTGTTCGATGTGAACGATATAATGCAGCTATATCGTGATTCATTTCTAGTAACACAATATTAGACTTGTTAATAGCATCCAAATGATGGGGTAACAATCGTCCTGTGTCTGTGACAATGCTGATTCCTATGTCATTATATTCTATGAAAAATCCATTTGCTCCTAATGCATCATGTACAGTAGGTAAGGAATGTATCTGAAAAGCACCGAAAGAAAGCGCAGTACTTGAGTTAATTGTGACTGATTTCTTAGTAATATGTTTCCACCTTGAATCTAGGGATTGGAATCCCCTAAATCCTTCTCGAGTACCCTTAGAACTAATTATAGGGACATTTAACGATTCAGTGATGACGGGTAGACCCCGACAATGGTCACTGTGAGAATGACTAATCAAGATCCCCTGCAAATCCGTTGGTGAAATTTTTGCTTTCCTCAACAGATAAAGTAATTTTTTTCGAGTGATTCCTGCTTCGATCAATAAAGCTCCTTCGGGAGTTGTTAATATTCCACAATTTCCGTTACTTCCAGAAGCAAGAGCTTGAAATTTGATTTTCATCGAATCACATAGGGTGTATCTTGGTATTAGCCTTTCTTGGGAGAGGAATAATAAAGATTTAGGAGAGTATTTCTGAAGACCTGAAAAATCATATAAGTAATCGAAGTGACACCGAGAACTATATCAAGAACTGAAAGATTGATGAAATTCTGTGAAAGTTCAAAAACTCTTCAGCCTTCACGGTGAACTAGGGTACTTCAATTTATTTGATGGTCAGATGCAGTTACCGCTGTTAATACTCGGTCCTAGAGGTTTTGGAAAATCTGAGTTATTTGCTCTGTTTATTGAACAATTCAAGGATAATTATATCAAATTTATTCCTGTAGCCTCAGATGGAATAATATTTCAGCAAGATTTCCGTGGAAAAACTCTTACATTTAAAACTAAAGGTCAACATATCTCCATTCGTGGAAAAGATAATATGGATTGGGACAGAAAAATTCCTGTAGAAACAGTTTTTCATAAAGATTATGCAACGACTATTGAAGAATTTAACTTTGGAATTATGATCGTCGGATCATTGGGTCTGGAGAGCCATTCCCGATTAGAATACAAGGACTTAGTTCGCGAACGAGGGCATAGGCTAAACTTTCGTTCAGGAGTTAATTTATTACGCGTAAGTAACCCTAACCAATATTTGTTCGAACTTATTCGCGATATGATTGAACAACCAGCACATTGGAAGCAACTGGAAGTATTTAGAACAGGAAAATTAGGTAGAATAGACTCAGAGTTTCGGTTAATCCAAAAAATTACGGAATTCCTACCAAAAAGAATACTTGAGTTAACACTTCCAGAAGAGGAAAATAAGTGGGGACAATTGCGTGATGTCTTCAAAGCTGTAGTAAAGAAAATGGATCGACTAATTATCTCAACGGTCGAATATCAGCTGTCTACTATGATTCGTAAAGAGACATTAAACCTCATCAATCAAATTCAACACGAATGGTACTTTCCTGAAGACCGACAGCTTCCCAACCTTTCAGGAATACCAGAAATATTACTAATTAATACTTGGTTGGTGGAAAAAATTAAACGACACGGGATTGAACTGGATTTACCACCAAAAATCAAACAAAACATTGAATCTGGTCTTTTAAGTATCCAAACCGCATTTATAGAAGATCTCGGATCGGCCTTAAAATTGGGGGAGCGTATCAGCACTGCTCAAGAGTTGCAAAGGAAATTAACGATCCATAGCATTGCAATAGGTGATATGTTGACTAGCTTATCTCAGAAAACTGCTGAAACAGCCGAAATTGTTCATAGTGCTACCCAATCCAAAGAAGATATCGAAGCCTTAGATGATTTTCTGGATGATGTAATACGAGGGAAAATCTAGAATTATTAGGGATAAAATTTACAAGGGGAGATATAAGATCTTCTAACACGATATTGAACCTTTAAATGAAGTTGAGATTATGATTCCTCACTGTAGTTAAGCAAAATTCAATGTAAATGGTGATAAGAATGATTGATGTAAACAACATCAGGGAAGATTTCCCTGCTTTATTTGAATTAAAGGATGGGAGTCCTATTATTTATGCTGACAGTGCGTGCATGTCACTGAAGCCGAAACCAGTGATTCAGGCTTTAATGGACTATTATACCAAATTCACTGCCTGTGCTGGACGATCGCCTCATATGTTTTCCCGTGAGACAACAAAACGATATGAAGCGGCCCGAGAAAAGACGGCCAAGTTCATCAATGCAAAAAATTCTTCTGAAGTTGTCTGGACAAAGAATACAACTGAAGCGCTTAATCTTGGAAGCATGATCCTTAAACTTGATGGATCGGAAACAATTATTACTACGTCAGAATCACATAATTCCAATATTGTGAAATGGATGTTTCTTGAAAATGCTGGAAAAATAAAACTCAAGGTGCTTGATGCTGGTGAAACCGGAATTTGCTCATTGGATAGCATTACTGAGGCTGTGAACGAATGCCAACCTGGAAAATTTCTCGTCAGTCTAGCACAAGTTAGCAATGTTACAGCAGGGATAATTGATGTTCAAACCATTTCTAAAATCATTCATGAACGAGAGGGAGTTTTTCAACTAGATGCGGCTCAATCCTTCCCACATTTGGCAATTGATGTTCAAAAATTAGATGTAGATCTCATGGGCGTTTCAATGCATAAAGCATGCGGACCTACTGGAATAGGATTCCTGTGGGGAAGATATCATATCTTAGAAAAGCTCCATCCTTTGATTTTAGGCGGAGAAACCGTGAGTGATGTAAAAATTCCTAATACGATTAAAATGTTACCCCCACCAGCAAAGTTTGAGGCAGGACTACAGAACTATGCTGGTGTAATTGCCGCTGGGGCAGCTATCGATTATCTTGATTCAATTGGTATGGATAATATCCATCAACATGAAGTATCACTTAGTCGAGTGATGTTAGAGGGATTAAAAGAATTTGGAGATAATCTTTCTTATCTGGGTCCAGCTAAAGCAGAAGATCGGGCAGCTCTGGCTGCAATTAACTTAAAAGACATAAATCCACACGAAGTTGCGATATTAC
Source organism: Candidatus Heimdallarchaeota archaeon (assembly GCA_019057635.1). Taxonomy (GTDB): domain Archaea; phylum Asgardarchaeota; class Heimdallarchaeia; order Hodarchaeales; family Hodarchaeaceae; genus Hodarchaeum. The sequence continues at coordinate 18,393 of DXJL01000199.1, read as the reverse complement.
TCGATGATATGTTCAATATTTTCCTACGGTCAGGTTACCATTGCACCCATGCTTTCCATCATTCTTTAGACTTGGATCAAGGTACTCTACGCCCTTCTTGGTACTTATATAATACTGAAGATGAAGTAAGAACCTTTATTGATGCTCTCCGGGAGATCATGGACACTTTGAGCTAAATCGCTTCATCTTTGGACGTGAGATCGAATGGGTAAAAGCATGGAGAAGACTAAACGACTGATACTCTTACTACTTAATGATATGGGGCCATCTTCGACCAAAGAATTAATTACTGAAGCAGAAACCTTAGGGATTGCCGAATGTCGAGATCGTGTGCCTGGAGCGATTGCCGATCTCAATGCACAAGGGATGTTAACCAAAAAATTATCCAAAGAGAAAAAAGCTATCATTTGGGGACTCTCTGATAAAGTTGATCAATCAGAGCTTGATATTTGAAGAGAACCCAGAAAAATTGATTTCCTCCTGATTTATTGCTTCAGGAGGGAAGTTTTAACATAAAAAATGAGAAGAGGATTGGTGATTAATTATTAATTACCTTTTTGTTTCTCTTCATCTCGTAAGGTCCGTCTGAGCACTTTACCGACATTAGTCATGGGTAACTCATCACGAAATTCGAGATAGTGAGGAACTTTATACTTGACAAGGTTATCCTTGCAATAAGCAATAATCTCTTCTTTGGTTGCTTCCTTACCAGGTTTGAGCACTACAAATGCCTTTACAGTCTCACCGACTTTCGGATGGGGAACTCCTATGACAGCAGCAATAGAAACTGCAGGATGAGCAATTATCACTTCTTCAATTTCGCGTGGATAGGCTTTAAACCCTGAAACATCAATCATGTCTTTCTTCCTGTCAGTAATCCATAAATAACCGTCTTCATCGATTTTTCCAATATCTCCTGTAAGGAAATATCGCTTACCATTGATGGTACGCATGACTTCTTCTGTAGCCTTCTCTTTTTTGAAATAGCCTTTGAATATCTGAGGGCCACCTAAGGCAATTTCGCCTTCTTCCTCTGTAGCTAGTGTGGTGGTTCCAGTATCAAGGTCGAGAATCAGTGCTTCTGTATCTGGAAATGGAACTCCAACTGAACCAGCCTTTTTAAGAGGTTTACCTCCTTCTTCCCAAGGAATCATTGGATTTGCACAAGCTATTGGAGATGTTTCTGTTAAACCGTATCCTTCGGCGAGATTAGCACCTGTAACTGATTCATATTCTTGAAGAGTAGCGACGGGCATTGGAGCAGCGCCAGATACAGATACCATGAGACTCGAAAGATCATACTTCTCTAAGTCGGGATGATTTATTAATGCAGCATATAAGGAAGGTATGGAACAGAAAATCTCGACTTTATACTTTTGAATCAAGTGTAATAACTGGGTGAACTTATTTTCTCTTGGATCCATCATTAAAATTGTATTTCCACAAAAAAGGACACTGATATTCATGGCTGTAGTGGCACCAAATGAATGATAAAAGGGTAAACTTCCCATAACGACAGTCTTTCCAGTTTCTGGAGGAGGGTCTAACCAGGTGGCTCCTTGTAGAACATTAGCGTATAAATTTCGGTGTGTTAGCATTGCTGCTTTTGGTGCACCAGTAGTTCCTCCAGTAAACATTAACACTGCAACGTCATCTGGTTTTGGTGGGTCTATACGCGGACGATCACTAGCCTTGAATTTTCCATATATTTCATGCATAAAGATATCGCGATTGTCCTTTTTAGACTTCTTTCCAACAACTCCTGCAAGGAATCCTTTGATCTTGGAAAGATACTGGCTAATTGTCGCCACTACAATAAATTCTAGAGGGCTATTTCCTGCATCTCTAACTGTTTTTACAACCTCATAGGGTTGCGCAGCTGCAGTTATCATATCAGCACAGACAATACCTTTTGTACCTGTCTCTTTAAGTTGGAATTCTAATTCGCGTGCCGGGTATTGAAAGTTCAAGCTCACTACAATTGCTCCAGCTTTCATAATTCCGTAATATGCAACTACAAATTCGATCATATTCGGTAAGAAGACAGCGACACGATCACCAGGAACTATCCCTTTGTTAGCTAGATAAGCAGCAAATTTATCAGTGGCATCGCTAAATTCTGTGTAAGTCATGGTACCAATTTTATCAAAGCTTCCAGTTTCTATAGTTAACGCAGGAGCGTCAGGATAGGAAGCCACTGCTTTCTCAAGAAGATCGTACAATGGCTTATCTGGATACTCTAATGTTTTCGGTAAGTTCAATGGATATTTGGGACTATTTTGAGGGTTAACCATTTGAATTCTTCACCTAAACTATTCAACTAAAAATATAATCAAGTATAAGTAATTTAGAGCTTATCGGAAGGATCGTTAGAAGCAACTATTTGAACTTTTTCTTCTCTAATCTAATCTGCCAATATATTCGGTTGATACCATGTGAGTGATTCTGTATTAAACATTTCTCGATTACGTTTGGCGGCAGTATGAGTAGGTAACAAAGGATACAGTGGCCACTCTAAGTCGTTGCGAATTTGCGTTGCCATTGAGGATGTCAAGTAAGTGTAAATATAGTTACTATTTGCTGATCTAGCAATTCTTGCTGATGGAAGGAGTTCTAATAATCTTTTTAACTGGTAAAATGAGATATTTGGTGCCTCTACCAAATATGCATCTAAGGAATATTCTGCTCCTAATCGATATGGAAAATAGCCAACAAAAAGTGTATGCTCCTTTATTAACAGTTTTAAAAGTTTTTGCTCATCAGAGGTATAAATTTCTGTTATGAGATCAGAGTAGTCGAAGATATTTCGTTTGCAGATCAGTTTAATTGCTTCAACTGGATCGGTAAGATTTTGATAAGTCCAATTCTGGGCCTTCACAGGAGTGATGTATTCAAGCTCTATCTTTTTTCGTCTCCGAGGGAGTGTTTTTAAGTTCATCAAGCGAACTCTTCCCATCCAAGAAGATTTGTTTAATTCTTGCCAGCCTGAATCTGTTTGGTATTGAGCTAGCGAATAAGTCCATCGATTTTCGATAATGGGTGTCAATGTAAACTTAAGCACTTGTCCCTTTAACATTTTCTTTTCCAAAAAATGGGTTAACTGCTTATGAGTATTTTCAGGAATATGCATGATCCCCATGTACTCGTGCTTTACCCCACGAATCGTATATATGTTTGATGTCGTCATTATTCCATTTATTTTGTCTTGAAAATCAATAATATCTCTTAAAACATTCTGGGGATTTAATTGAAGATGAAAAAAAATTGATTGAATACCAAAAGCCGAATAATGGGGCCAAACCGTCCATTTCGTATTAAGCATTGAGAATAATCTTGATAATTTACTGGATAGTCTAGGAATATCATGCTGACTTAGAAGTATTGAACGAATTCGGCGTGGTTTAAGTAATTGTAATGGTTGTGCTCTAAGTTGATTGTATACTGTTTTGATTATTTCTAATTCATATGGTTGGAGAGGAATATGTAATTTGGCACTTCTATATTGTATTTCCTCCCATTTGAAATCTGAAAGTGGAACAGATTTCCTTAAAAGCTGAAATACTCCATCATCCTGACCCGCTGTGCCTCTCAATATTGGTAACAGGTAATCGTAGAACGAATCAGCATGAAATGTGGAAGTTTTAAGAGAAACTTCAGCATTTTCAAAGTAGCTATCTACAAACCAGAAGAACGGGTATTTAAGATATAATTCATTATCAATAAAGTAATTTCGTGCGTCACGAAATCGCTGTGCGAGTTCCTTTCTGTTATAGTCTGCTTCTTCACTAAATCGCAATGGAGTAACAAATTTTTCTAGAAACTTCTGATCTTCTTCGGAATATGTACTAAAATATTTAGGAAGTTGACTTATTACTAGTTTAATGTAGCGTTTCAAGTTTTCTCGACGAGAAACCATACTTTTTCAACTGTGTTTCATATTCTTCTGTAGATAAAATGATAATGATCTTCTAATAATATAAACTCTTCTTAAAGAAAGAAATAATTCACTCGAACAAGCTATAACATACTTTTAATAAGATCCTCAAACGCCTGTTCGACATTTTCACCCGTCAAGGCACTGGTATCGTAATGAACTCGGATATCCTCAAAGTGATCCATCATAAAGGCGTTAACATCATCCTGAGTAATTGATTTCAGTTCATTAAGATCAACTTTGTTACCAATTAGAACAAAAGGGATACTATTAGTTATATTTTTAATATCAGAGATCCAAGTGTGGAGATTTTCTAAAGTTGCTGGAATGGTTAAATCAAAAACGAGTAATGCACCACTCGCGTTTTGAAAAAACTTGGTACGGAGATTACGAAACAAGGTTTGCCCTGCTATATCCCATATCTGAAGACTGACCTCTTTACCATTGTCTAAAGTAACTTCTTTGGAAAAAATTTGTACACCTATTGTAGCTTTGTAATCAGCAGAAAAACTTCCCGTTATAAATCGATTAATAAGCGTAGTTTTCCCCACAGCGCCTTCTCCTGCAAGGACTACCTTATATTTGAGCGAATCTTCAGCCATTTACAAGTGATCCGTGTATCAATTGAGTAGAATATAATAGTGGAAATTTAATTAATTATTGTTAAAGTTATTTCCGATAAAGTTGATACCCCATGGAACTAATTATTTAAAGGAATTCTAGATATTTTATCTTCAAATAATAAGGTCACCCCTTTTACAGTAGTTAATGCCTTAGAGATATGGTTTGAAGGGGTAGCGACGAAAAACAAGAATTAGCTTGTTAGGTATTCTGTGTCTACTAATCTGTTTTCTAAAAGAGGATTAGTAAGATTAGTATTACCCCTAATATGGTTATAAATCCGAAGAACAGGTCCTTAACTATACTTCCTTTTCGTAGATTCTTAGCAGAAAGAGAGTGGCCACTTGAAATACCGTACCAACTGTAACCTTGAGGTATAGCAAAACTTCGTTTATCAGTGGAACTATCGGGATCCTTAATCTTTTTTTCAGTCATAGTATATCATTTTATTACTTCTAACTATTAAAATTCGATGATTGGTACAATTAGAAAAAAAGGTTATAATTTCTATATACCGAGCTGTAATCTTTCTCCCAAAAATTCAGGTAACCCAGTTTTTGTTATTTGCTTATTGACCTTATCTGTATCGTAATCAACGCGAATGATTTCTGCAGTCATATTTTTAAGATCTATGACGGCATAAGAGGCACGGGGATCTTTATCTCGCGGTTGTCCAACACTTCCAGGATTAATCATTAATAATTCTTTCTCATTTGCAGTTACTTTATCAATAAAGGGGATGTGAGTATGGCCAAGAAGTAACACGTTTATCTCTATTAGCTCCATAAACGGAAATAAAGCCATTTGGGCAGGAGTATTGGGAAGAATGTATTCGTCGAGAGGGAAGTTCGGAGAGCCATGAATAATCCCAATTTGAGCGTTAGCTTCCGAATGATGAAGACATGTCCGTGTGTGCGGCAACTGATAAAGGAATGTCTTTAACTCTTCTGAGAGACTAGAGGCTTGCCACCGTATTGCAATCTGTGCTAGAGGATTGAATTTGGTTGTATAAGTTTCAATATTCTTGAGATCACGTCCTCCTCCTCCAACAGCATGATCATGATTTCCTTTTGTAATCGCGAGTATTTGTTGATTCCCTAAAATAGCTTCAATGACTTCACGAGGCTTAGGTCCATACCCTACTAAATCTCCAGGACATAAGATTTCAGTGATTTCAGGAAAGTTAATCCTAATATGCTCCATAACAGCTTCATAAGCCACTAAGTTCGCATGGATATCTGAAATGACTGCTAACGTATACAATTGTCGACCCTCTAGTGTAGATGGACTTATTTTTCATGATATCTTTGAGCTTCTATTATGAATACAATGGCGTTTAAGTATACTTGTTTAAGAGGTTTTTTAAATACCCATGTGCAATTATTAGATGATTTTTCAAAAAACGGAGTTCCTTTTCGAGTAGGTGGGTCCAATTCCTTTTACACCATTTCACTGGGGATTAACGCTATTAATTCAAGCGATAGCCATATTCTTAGATCCTATAGGACTATTTGTTGGGAGTGTCATTCTTGATCTTGAAGGCATATATTCCCTATTATTTCCTGATTCGGGAGTTCCCCTTCATGGTGTTATGCATTCATTAATCGGTGCATTTATTTTAGGAATTATCGTGGGAAATAGTTCTTTTTTAACTCATAAACTTATTCATCGGATAGATTTCAAATTTGATAACCCCACACCCTTTACTCTACCACCGTATTCTTTGAAAATATGCTTAATAAGTGCCTTTATTGGAACCTTCTCACATGTCCTTCTTGATGCATTTCTCTATGACGATCTACAATTATGCTACATTTTCCCTATAGAAAATCCCTTATTGAACCTTTTAAGTTGGGAAGTTGTTTATTTCCTTTGTATAGTCTGTTTTATCATTGGAGCAGTGATTCTAGTCGGTCGCTACCGAACTTACCTTACTGATGAAGACTTGGTGTAGCTACCTTTGTAATTGGCATTTCTCAATTTTTCTTCTATACTAGAACAACTTGGTTATAAGTAATAAGGTACCTGAAAAAACCGCTGAGGCTGGAGTGGTTATAATCCAACTCCAACCAATTTCTTTTAGGGAGTCCATATCGACTTTTTCTTGATTGACAAAACCGACACCAATGAATGCTGCCACTAGGATATGGCTACCACTCAGGGGCATAGCCATTAAAGTACCAACGAACATAATAATAGAAACAGAAACGCTAGCAGCTAACGCCGATGTAGGAGATAAGGCGACTATATCTTTAGCTAACTTTTTAACGACTCGACGACCAAGAATGATGACTCCAAGACACATGCCCACTCCACCAGCTAGTAGCGCAAAAAATGGATCCTTAGCTATCTCTGGTAACGCCATAAGAGGGCCTATTGCCTTTGCTACATCATTCCCACTTCGAGAGAAAACGGTAAATAGTAAGAAAAGAGCGAGTGCATAAGCTGCATATTTTTCCTGTCGTTGATAATCATCATACCCAGTTCGTTTGAGTGATCTTTGAATTAGTAGGATTAATCTGTAAAATAAATACCCTCCTAAAAGCCCCAATATTGGGCTTACAACCCAACTAAGAACTACTATGAGTACTGTATCATAACGAATGGCATCTATACCATATTCAAGGATAGCAATCCCTAATACGCTTCCTACTATTGATTGCGTTGTACTAATAGGAATACCTTTCATAGATACAATTAATAGCCAAGCAGCCATAGATATCAAGATGATAAAAACCATCGGGAGTGTCAATGGATAAGCAGGATAAGTAAAATTGTTACCAACTGTTTTAGCGACATTTTCGCCTAGAAAAAATACACCAATGAGATTACACACTCCACCAATAATCACTGCTGCACTTAAACCGAGTAATCCAGCTCCCACTGCAGGAGTCATTGTTTCATCATTTGCACCAATAGTAAAGGCAACAAATAGGCCAATACCTATTGCTAAAGTAAGGATAGCGGGATCGGTCAGAAATATCCACCTAACTATGCCTAGCAATGAGAACTTTGAGATAGTCAATACCCTCTTCAGCTCTTATGCTAATTCGAGTGGTATCATTGAGCAATCTTCTTGTTCCTCTGGGAAATTCATCATTGAGCACTTTCTCTAAAACTTTGTAGTATAGATCGCGAACTTCATCACGAGTCTCTTCTAATTTTCGGGCTTTCTTCACAGCTTTTTCGTAATCTTTAAAGAATGCTTCATGAGCTTCAATATAAAGTTCAATCACATCTTCTGTTTTTTCAAGGATTTTATCAAATTCTGGGGGAAAATAGCTATCATCGATCTTTTTTAAACAAAGTACTCGAACTCCCCTCTCGATACAGTCTAGTAATACATCCGCATTAAGCATTAATTTATGACGTTCCTCTGTAATCTGCGGAAGATACGCTTTTTTCCGAAAAATACTCTCAAAGAATACATCTTTCACTCTGTCTGCATCTCTCTCGAGCTCTATAATTTCGTCCCTTAATTCATATCCTTTTTCGTAATCTTTCTCTCGCCATGCGAAGATTGCTTTAACATATGTTTTATATGCTACCTCAATTGATTCGACAAGTTTTAAGAATAACTCTGTCCCTTTTTTGTGAATATCTTTTTCACCTAGAATTTTTGAAAAGTAATCGCCTGGAATTTTTTTCACCTCTAGATTAGACATAGGATTTTCGATTTATTTTTTTAATCTTTGGGAGAGGGACTATTTCATCCCAAAGCTCAAGTCAGTTTTTTTCCATCAGAATGCAAGTAACAAATAAATACTACTCATATTGAATCGCACTCTCACAAGTAGTGAGCCTTAAAACTATTCACTTTTGATATTTGGATGTTTTTACTAACATGAGTTTACTAGGTTTCAATGAGGAAATTATTCAATTAGTCGAATATCAAAAATCTTGGGATTATCGCTTTCAATTCGAAAGTGCTATGCTTCTTCTAGCCCTTGGTGAGATGATTTCTGGGATTGAACATATAGGGAGTACTGCTATCCCAGGAATTATTGCAAAACCAATTGTTGACATTCTAATAGGAATTAAGGATTTTAAAGAGGTTTTTACTCAAATAAATGTCTTAGAAGTGTTAGGATACACTTACACTGCAGAGGCGGGGGATAAAAAGCAACTTTTCTTTAGGAAAGGTTCACCAAGGCTCTTTCATTTACATTTTGTTGAATTCGAATCAAAAGAATGGAGAAATCATATACTTTTTCGAGATATACTCCTTCAAGATAAAGGTAAGCGATTTCGGTATCAGAAACTAAAGATGGAACTAGCAGTGAAATTTCCCACAGATCGTAACAAATATACGGACGGGAAAACTTCTTTTATCAATAAGATTATCAAACCAGTTGTACGCAACTTATAAACAGCCTATTTTGGAACATTCAACTGAAATACGAAATTCAATAAATCCTGTAAGGTTGCCACATGATAAACTTGTGCTCCAACCTGTTGGTAATATTTAACTACAGAATCACCCGCATCCCAAAGAGGTTTGCTCTCGGGATTTAAAATAATAACTCCTTTCGAATTGTTTACCATTTTTTGAACGAATTCACTGCTGATAGGGTGATCATGCTTCCACATCCCTTCAAAATCACGACAATCTCCCAAGATAAGAATTGTTGTCCTTTTATTCAGAGGACGATGCTTAATTAGGGTAAAAAAATCGTCCAAACTATCTTGATAATCCGAATGAATTCTTCGTTTCCTTAATGGACGTTCCCAGCATTTAGTTCTTTCCTTCATTGCCCGATCAATTGTCTTCCGATCTAATGCTGCCGAAACTTCTACCATTGTATTGTCAAATTCAAAGACTCGAATCTTTTTATATACCTGTTGAGCTGTATAGCAAATTACAAAGAACCAATCCGCAATCCATCTTGTTGATCCAGAGACATCATTGAGAATGATTATTTCTGGATCCTCAATCCTTTTATGCTTTTGAACGAGCTCTAACATAATACCATTATTTTTGAGGTTTTTCCTAATCGTTCTCCTAAAATCTAATTTCCCATGTTTTGCTCGCCTTCTTCTACGTCGCTCTCGGGAGGCTAATTTCTTTCCAATCTCCAAGAGATGCTCTTTTATGTTAGCCATTGTTGCAGAAACTGTAGCTAAATCCTGAATCAAAAACTGATCAAGCTGATAAAGATCTTCAGGCTTTTCGATTACTTTTTTTTCTTCTGTAGTGTTTTTCCGATATTTATCATCAATTCTTGAATTGATACTAGTAAAAAGCTGTTGTAAATTGAACCCAATTCTTATGATCTCAACATTAATTTCCATACGTTGAACCGGTGTTAACCCGCGTATAGGAACTTCTAAATTGAACGTTCGGTATAACGCTCGTGTAAGGCGCTGTTGTAAGTCACGAAGTTCTTGATCTGTTGATAAACCTCCAGTCGTCCCTCCTCCAGAAGGAGTTACCATCATTGCTGTCTGAACTGCTTCACTAATCTGATTATTAACTAAAAGCTCTGCTATAATGGTATCATTGCTATTAGTTGATCGATTCATTGTTTTTAGAAATTGTTCAGATTCAGGAGTAGGTTGTTTCTGCTTTTCAGTCAAATTCGTAGCTGAAAAAAATTGGTTAAAACACATGTCAAATATTGTGAAATCCTCGTGACGTTTCAGAATTGCTGCCCTCAACCCAATGTGTAATTTTTGCTTGTTTACAGCTCCTAAATATTCATACACTTGTTGAGCTGTAATGGTTTCGGAAGGAGAAATTGGTAAACCAAAAAATCGTAATGATTCTACGAAATTTAAGATAACTGACATATGAAAATCACAATTTACTTAATCTAATAAGCTCACTGTGCTTATTTTTTAGTAACAGAAGATCTTCCTGATACTTAAGTAAAACTGGGAGTGTGTCTTTCAAAACCTGTTCATCTACCTGGGTCTTACTGAGATGAATCAGAGAATTAGCCCAATCAATAGTTTCCGCTATTGAGGGCACTTTTCGTAAATCTAGGGATCTTAAATGTTGTACAATTTTAGTTATACTGATGAGTAAAGGGGAATCTAAGGGTAGACCTGTATGAACAGATAAGATGTCCTTTTCACGTTCTAGTGTTGGAAAATCCACGTAAAGATATAAACATCTTCGACGAAGAGGCTCGCTAAGATCCCGACTGGAATTACTTGTGAGAATGACAATTTGGTCCTGATTGTCAGCCTTAAATGTTCCAAGTTCAGGAATAGATATTTGTCGCTCACCTAACGCCTCTAATAAAAATGCCTCAAATTCCTCATCCGATTTATCGATTTCATCAATAAGCAAGACATTTGGTTGATCTGAGATAAATGAGAGGAAAAGAGGGCGTTCAATAAAAAAGTCCCTGGAAAAGATATTTTCTAAGTCCATCTCAACATTCATAGGGTTATGGGGTTTCTGGCGTTCTAATTCAATATGTAACAATTGTCGCCGATAATCAAACTCCCCTATGACGCTCTCCACGGTTATCCCTTCATAACATTGAATACGATATAATGACCACTGTAGTGCATTAGCAAGCGAGATAGCAATGCTGGTTTTACCCGTACCCGCGGGTCCTTCAATTAAAATTGGCCGATTAAGGTTTAGGGCGAGTTTGATTGTAATATCAATTTCGGGTGTAGAAATATAGTTATGCGAAGACAGATCAACATTCATTGGTGAGAACTCCAAATTACAGTTGGTAAGAAATTTCCAAATTATGATTTAAGAATACTTTTAATTTTCTGAAACCCTGAAAGTATTTGTATGGGTGATTGTCTTAAGGTGTAGAATTTCTTATGAGAAAGAATAAGAGAAAGAAAATCTTCAAAATGTATTTAGAGTCACTGATTTACGAAGGTGGAAGTGAAAATTTTGTAATTTTTAGTGAAATATCATCTGAAAGATTTGTACAGGCCGCTGGAGCCAATGGAGATCGACTAGTAATCATTGATATGCCTAAGACGTCATTGGATAAAAACGAAAGAAAAAATTTAGAGAGAATATTTGTCCTATTTGAGGAGATGGAAGAGGCCTATCAGGGGCAGGCTACTCCTGAACAGGGAAGTCTTATACTAGAAAAAATCTTCCGAGAAGTTTATTTGTTACCTGATAACTACAGCATTGAAACAGAACTTAATCTATCGGAATAATTGAGGCAAAAATACACTTAAAAATTAGTCCTTCTCCAAGTGTTATATTTTTGTTTCTCATTCTTGAAGGAAAAGTTACTAAACTTAGAATGAGAGAAGTGGATAAAAGTTAACAATATTTTAATATCGAGAATATATAAAAATGCAAATTATTGGAGGAATTAGCATATAGGATTGAGGAAAACATGTCCAAAGCTAATGCATCAATACCCATTGCTTTTGAGGAACTAGCAGAAACGTTAGAGAAAATTCCTAACGGCTATGCAAAGACAAGCGATGATACATATTTACGTGTACTTCAATGGATCTTCTCCGAAGGGGAAGCACAACTAGCTAGTAAAATGAAATTACGGGGAGAATTGGTTGAAGAGCTAGCTGAACGATTAGAAATTCCAATTGAAGGATTAAAAGAAAAATTGGAACTTATGCATGATAAGGGGCAAATTACAGTATATGACACACGCACTGGAAGAAAGTATGGATTAATGCCTTTTGCTGTTGGAATTTATGAGGAACAATGGAAACGAATGGACGAGGATTTTGCCCTCCTAGTGGAAGAATATTTCAGGAAAGCTGGAACGAACCAGTTATTTGATACAGAACCCCCCATTTTTAGAGTGGTTCCCATCAACCGTGTGATCAAACCAGAGTTGGAAATTTATCCATTCGAGACCGCACAAGATATGATAAAGAATCCTAAAAGCTGGTGAGTGAGATATTGTATAAAAAAAATAAAAAAAGACCTCGTACATGATCCATGTAAAGTAACTACAAATAAAACTGTCTGCCTCCCCTTTTCAGAAAAAGAGAACGCTTTTGATAACAGTAAATTCACTGATCCAATAACAAAAGAACAAGCACTTGAACATTTACGAACTGCAGAAGAAGATGGATTGATACATTGTACAATGAATATCCAAACCGGTCATTACTACATCTGTAACTGCTGTTCTTGTTGTTGCGGAGTTTTAAGAGGTTTAACCGAGCGTAACCAACCATTGGCATTTGTTAATGCGAATTTTATCATGTCAGTAAACGAGGAACTATGTACAGGATGTGAAACCTGTGTAGATCGCTGTCAATTTGACGCTCTTGATGTACCAGATGATCTATTGGTTATTGATTCCCAAAGGTGTGTTGGTTGCGGAGTTTGTGCAATTGTCTGCCCTGAAGATGCATTGACATTGATTGAAAGACCAGCCAAGGAGAAAACTGAACCTCCTACTGATTTCCGTGAATGGATGACTCAAAAAGCTATGGCTCGTCAGGTAGATCCCTCAGACCTTTTGTAAACATCCTTTTTTTCTCTTTTTTAAAGAAGATCAACTATTTGGGGAAATTCTTCCATCTAACTGTCAATAGAACATTTTTAGTTCTTGCATACTCAATCAATTGAGTGAACCGCGCACTTGGAATACCTACAGGTTGTTGAACTAAAATATGAATAAGACCTGCAAGTGATGAACCAATGACCTTTCTGTTCATGTCTTGAACCAGAGTCTCAACTTCTTTGATCAATTGTTCAATGGATTTGCATGAAAAATTCCACTTGATGTATTTCATTTCTGTAGAGGGTGTAGGAACAAATTCAAAATGAGCTCCAGAAAGTTGTATTCTGTCTGAATTATTTGTGGTTAGTGTTCCTAGCACATATCCCTTATCTTCATTTCGTTCCATCATTGAGATTCGCTCGCAAGAACCAGCATAACAAATTACAGGTGTGGGATAGTCGTCTTTTTTATTCATTCGGGGTGATGCAAAACGCCACTTTTGGTTCGTCAGATCGTGGATTATTTGCTGTTGAGTATGTGTGGAAAGCGTTCTGTGATTCTTAGCATACAAAATTTGATAACGATGAACGTGCCCTGTAGCAATCAAATGGAACTTCTGAGGAATATCACCGATTTTAATTACATTATGACCTTTATTAAACGTGTAATGTTCAATCCTAGACCCTTGGATAAGTTGATGCATCAACAGTATATTGTAGTGCGTACGATCTATTTTCTTGTTGAGTTCATTATTCCACGCGGTATTAATAACTGATTTGGCCTTATTTCCAGCATTATGTCTAATATAAGGAAAACCAGTAATTTTAATCCTTATATTGTCCTTTTCAAATATATAAGAACAAGGGCTAGAGAAAACATGGATATTATCATAATATCTTAACAGGCCGAGCGGTAATTTGCTCCGTTCATGATTTCCTGGAATGAGATAGATTGGAACAAATTTGGCTGCCCATAAGAGCATTGAGGTTGATTTTTTAATTACCTCAGGATGAGGTTTGGATCGATTAAAGAAATCTCCTCCATGTAAAATGAAATCGATATCCCCTTGTTGTATAGTTTGATGGAAAATATCATCTACCTTATTGAAGAATCGATTACCATATTGGTACTTAAGTTTATTACGTGGTCTGATTGCATAGTGAACCCCAAAATGAGTATCAGAGATAAAAAGAAATTTGATAGCGGGATTATGATCCTCATATTTCATTAAGACTAATCAACTACCTAAACTCATTTAGCTCTGACTCGTTCATCGTGGATTATGGTATTAATATATTTAGCCCCATAAGAATCAAAATTCCGAAAATTAGACTATATCCAGGTTTTCTACTAAACCAAATAATTGGTATAACAGCAATTAATGCTAAGACTTCAACACGCCACGGGGAAAAGACACCCTCTACAAAAAAAGTGAAAGGTATAACTAAAGCTATCAAAAGGGAATTTGAAACACTATTCAACCCTTTTTTCAAGATTGAGTTATCCATAAACCTAGGTAAAAAAAATAAGAAGATACCTCTCATGAAAAACGTAGCTAATCCAATTAAAACGAAAACAGGGATAAATACAGTAATTTCCGTAATTTCCAAGATTAACTCTCCAAACTCATTACTCTCACATTTTCTCGATACTGTTCGAACATAGCAATGAGAGCACCTAAGACTAAAATCACAAATAATAAAATGCTACTTTGAAACCAAAAGCTAGAAACTAACCCAATAACAATCATTTCTAACAAGAATAACCTATCAGAGGGGAAATTCTTCCATTGCAGAATGAGATACCCAAGAAATGTTCCCGCAACTATGAAATCTGACGATATAGTAAATAAAGTGACAAGTAAATCCGAAAAATAATAGCCAACAATTGTACAGATATTCCAAACCGACCAAGCAAAAATCCCTGCTCCGATTAGAGCATCTTCGAAATGAATCATGTCTTCCTTTAATTCATTGCTATTAATCTTCTTCTTAATTTGAGAAGCTACAATGAAAACTTCATCAGTAAGTAAATAAGCAACTAAAAATCGTTTAAAACCTCTTGTAGTAACATAATCATGTAAAGCTGCTCCATATAGTAGATGACGTAAATTTATGACAATCGCTGTTATGATTATCGGGATAATTGGATCATGTTGAATTATCGCCAGAATGATGAAAAATTGTGCAGTTCCAGCAAAGATAATGAATGAAGTAGAAGAAATTAAAAGAAATGGTAGATCAGCGTTTCCACCAGTAAAGCCAAACACTAGTCCGAACAAAACTATAGATGGGATGATTGGGGAAATGAAGCGAACACCCAATTTAATTGACGATTGGTGGAGTTTCATGAATGCTGACGCTCTAGAATGCGATTATTTTCTTATTCGTCCTATTGTCACATCAAACTTAGATATTTCACTTGTCCAAAGTTTGAGTAAGGATCTATCTGATCCTCCACCAGAATAAACTGCCTCAATTTCCATTATTTTCTTGTCTACAACACGAGTTGCGGGATATCCAATGAATGGTGTTCCTCCAATTGGATAACCAGTATTACTGAGAGCTTCTTCAGCAGAAGCAATTTTTGGTGCGTTCTGATTTAGAAGTTTCCCAACACGTTTTGTACTCGCCCGAGATTTCCCGGGAACAAAAGCAATTATCGTATCCCCGTTTTGGCCAATCATCACAATAGACTTAGCAATTAGGTCAATGCCAATCCCTGAAACTCTGATAGCATCTGCGACAGTATGGAGAGATTCCTTATACACTAGATGCTCTGCTTTAATATTATGAGTGTCAACATATTTCTGAAGTTTTGTTTCGTTCTCTAAATTACTTTCACCCAATATTTCTCACAGCCTAACAATTTATAGTCTCTTTATAGCAATCACTCTGCTCTATACCAAATTAATTCATTTGAACGAGGTTTGACATGAATCTTTTGTTGGTTCCTCAAAAAGCTTAGATAAGCTAAAATGGGAGTCTTCAATAGAAAATACTGATTTACTCGTGTTATTGATATTTGAAAATGATCAGAAACGTCTTTTATCACTTGATCCGTAGTCTTAGGTTCAGTGAGAATGTTAAAAATTAATTTTTCTATCTCCTTAATACTTTTAATATTTGCTTCTATCACATTTGATATATTTGGACTAGGTTTTGCATGTGATGGGACATAAAAAGAAAACTGAGTAGAAAGTAAGTAATTAAGGGTAACAATCGTATTTTTAATATCAATGAAGAACGGTACTTTATGTTTGGCGAGTACTTCTTCTGAAAAAATACTATCTGCACAAAAGCAGACGGAGTTGATTTCTATCCCAATTTGATTTAAGGCATGTCCTGGTAGAGGTATGATATTTAACTCCACTTGATCAAATGCTAAGCTCTGTTCATCAATCTTAATTATATGATCGACCTTGGAAGACTTAGCCATTAAAAATTTATTCTGTAGATCACTTATTGGAGCTGCTCCAGAGAATAAATACCACGGTTCTAAGTAAGGATTGCGGATAATCGCTTCCTCGAACTCAGGTGCGTATGTTAGGGCATCTGTCGCTTTTTGTAAATATTTATTCCCTCCACAATGATCAGCGTGAGAATGGGTATTGATGATAGCCTTTAGAGTAAGTTTTTCTTGTTCTAGAAGACCTAATATCTTTTTACCTATCCCTGCATCAATACCTGTATCAATGAGGATAACAGAACTATTCTCATCTCTAATTACGCCGATATTGACAACGTTGGGGATGTACCATACATTTTCAGCAATTCTTCTAAGTTCCATCAATTATATCTGCTCATTTTCGAGAGGCCTTCCCTTATTCAAAATGTTAATTATCAATTTCAAGTAGGAAAAATTATTGAAGAAATTCGTTTACCTTTCCCCATCAATCCCGATAAAATCGATGCTGA
The DNA here is from genome assembly GCA_019057635.1 of Candidatus Heimdallarchaeota archaeon. Classification (GTDB taxonomy): domain Archaea; phylum Asgardarchaeota; class Heimdallarchaeia; order Hodarchaeales; family Hodarchaeaceae; genus Hodarchaeum. Next base: position 1,507 of record DXJL01000199.1, on the reverse strand, counting down.
ATATAAAACAGGTATTCTCAAACTAACTTTTTTGGGGGTTGATGCTTTAGATCCAGCAGTCGATATTGACGTAACTTCAACCGAGGATTAATGAAGAAATCAATCATTAACTCCTATTTTTTCTTAATTTATTGGAATTATATTACACATTAACAATTAAACTTGCCTTAACTGGGTCTTGCTTGTTTAATTCCCAATTATACTTAATATACTTAATTTTATACTCAGAGATTTGTTCAGGAACAGATCTATGATATTTTTCAATAAAAGAAATTACTCCTCCTAGAGGAAGAAAATCTTTTTTGAACCATTTGAAAATCATACTTAAGTTCATCACTTGTTGTTGATGATTAAAATTTACATTTTGTGGGTTGTTGATAAAATCTATCGACAACTGATCCAAATAATCATCTAATGTCTTTGCCTGAAATAGACGACCTGGTAAATATGGGCAGCTATTGCTTGCACAGTTAATTGCAAAATGAAGACGAGGATCTTGAAAGCGTTTACGTAAGATTTTATTCTCCAATTTCCATAAACTAATTTTTTGTTGGGCTATCATAAATTTCCGCATATAAAAAAACTTAAATTTTGAAAAAAAAGAGGTATTTCCTTTCCAATTAGGATTCTTCTCAAATTCAAGGAGTACACCATTTAGTGTGAATAAGTTGTATGCGTTTAACCAGAAGGCGAACTCTTCTTGCTTTGTATAACTTGAAAGGTCTGTTTCTTCCCATTCCTTTATTTTCTGATGTAACCAATCATCATCCTTTAATTTTTGATAATTTACTAATCCAGAAGATCCATCTATATAAGATTTCAACATTATATTCTCAGAAAGATTAGTTCCAGCAGCCATTCTCATTCATGATTTGATTCTTTTTACGTCTTAAAAAAACATCTCTTCGAACCTATTTCTTATCCTTTCGATAAAGGGAGAATGTTCTATTTTATGGATTAAACTAACAACTTAATTATTTCTACCAAGCGAATACATATTAATTGTTGCATGTAAAAAATGGAATAAGGTTATTGATTTGTCAGATAAGCGTTTCTCATGGCAAGATACCCCAAATATTCGTCCCTCACGATTAACTGGGTTTGGAGTACTTTTTGCTCTTGGTTGGCTCATGGTAAGTATCCTTCAGGAAAACCCAGATCTATTTGTGTCATTGGGAGGCATGAATTTTCTTCTTATGTTATCAACACGAATTCAAGCGAGGCAAAAACGTCAATTAGAAAACGAAGGTGGAATCTTCGGTTATCTTGTGACATGGACGCTTGCATATTTTATCTATAATCAGAAGGATGCTCTAACAGCATTTCTCCAACTCTCTTTAAACGAGGTTATGGTAATTTTACTTGCACTAACATTTATTTCTTGGTTTGCTATCACTCCCCGAAAAATTTCACAAGAGATTATATTCGGGCTACCGCCTCACATAAGTAATCTTATACTTAATCTATGGAAATTATCAATTCTCTTCCTATTTTTAGTAAGCTTAAG
>DXJL01000198.1 GCA_019057635.1 Candidatus Heimdallarchaeota archaeon | reverse complement strand
TCCTCGTTATTCCTTTTTTTCATTCTTTCTATAGTTCGATGAAAAGAAGAATTTCATGGCAAGATTCAAAAACTGGCTTACTGAATTTTCCAAATTAATTTCAATACAGGGTGTTATGAATGAAAGACTTCTTTCTTGTTGTTAATCCAACTGCAGCTGGTAGTCGGGTAGAAAAGATTTGGAATGATCAGATAAAACCAAAAATTGACTCAAAATTAGATTATGAATTTGAATTTACTACTCGTATAGGACACGCGCTTGAGCTATCACAGCAAAAAGCAAATGAAGGATATAAAGTTATTTGTTCAGTAGGTGGGGATGGTACAGCTAATGAAGTTATCAATGGTGTCCTGAAAGCAGAGAAAAAGAGTATTTTTAGTGCCTTTACTGTAGGAACAGGGAATGATATTCCAACTGTATTTGGAATTCCTGAGGGTGATATAGATGCCATCATTGAAAGTCTTATCAATGGACAGGATAAGAAATTTGACGTTGGTTATTGCATTAATGCAGATCGGTATTTTGGGGGTGTTGCATCAATGGGTTTTGATGCTGAAGTAGCTGATAGGGCTAATAAAGGCATCAAAAAATGGAGAGGAAAAGGTAATTATCAACGAGCAATTTTCATAACCATTCTGAAGTTTAAACCGTACGATATCATAATTGAACCAAATACTGGGCCAATAGTAACAGGTCCACGAATGCTTGTAGCAATAGGTAATGGAAAGCGGTATGGCGGCGGGATGCACATATGTCCTGATGCAGATCCAAATGATAATCTATTTCATGGAACCACTCTTAGGAAAATTAGTCGTTTATTGTTTCTTCGTCTTTTTCCTCGGACTTATGATGGTAGTCATCTGACACATCCAGCTACTGAGACATTTGAAGGTAATATAATCAAAGTGGACTCTCCTAAGAAAAAATGTTTGTATCAGGTGGATGGAGAAATCTTAGGGCATCTTCCTGAGACTTTTGTCACTAAACCAAATTTCTTAACGGTTCGCGTTCCTGATCCATGGATTCCCTATGCTGATATTTGGGAAGAAAAACTCGCTGAAAAGAAGAAATAATTATTATAATTTGGAATACAAATACACAACTCAGGTATAAATTCGAATATTAGTGGAATTGAGGAGCAAAAATCAATTGAAAGTAAAAAAATTACATGCACGAGAAATATTTGATTCTCGAGGTAATCCTACAGTAGAAGTGGAATGTCATTTAGAACAAGGTGTTGTTACCAGAGGTATGGTACCATCTGGTGCGAGTACCGGTATTCATGAAGCGCTAGAGCTAAGAGATGGAGGAACACGACTGATGGGTAAATCTGTATCCAAAGCCGTTAATAATGTAAATCAATTAGCTTCACAATTAGTTGGTAGGAATCCAGAGAACCAAACAGAGATTGATCAATTCTTATTAGAACTAGATGGAACTCCAAATAAGTCGAAACTTGGCGCAAACGCAATTCTTGGTATATCTATGGCTATTGCTAAAGCTGGGGCCATAAGTAAAAATGTTCCATTGTATCAGCATTTAGGCGATTTACACGGAAATTCTGATTTTTATCTTCCAGTACCAAGTTTAAACGTTATTAATGGAGGGGAACATGGTGGTAATGATATCGCTTTTCAAGAATATATGTTAATGCCTGTTGAGGCACCGAGCTTTAAAGAAGGATTATCTATCGGGGTTGAGGTATATCATAAGCTTAAATCAATCATTAAAAAGAAATATGGAGTAAATGCAATAAATGTAGGAGATGAAGGTGGTTTTGCTCCTCCTTTGAATAAAGTTGAGGAGCCTCTAAAACTTTTAATGGCTGCAATTGATGAAGCTGGTCATACAGGAAAGTTCCAAATTGCTCTTGATCCAGCGGCGTCTGAATTTTATTCCAACGGAAAGTATATGGTTGATGGAGAGCCTCTTGAGGCAGAGGATTTCATAAATGTCTATGAAGGCTTTTTAGAGAAGTACCCAATAATTTCAATTGAAGATGCCTTTGATCAGGACGATTGGGAAACATTTCAGAAATTTACAAGAAGAAATGGAGATAAACTACAGATAATGGGGGATGATTTACTGGTTACGAATGTGAATCGTATTCAGATGGCTATTGATAAGAAAGCATGTAATGCACTTTTACTAAAAGTTAATCAGATTGGTTCAATAACCGAAAGCATTCAGGCAGCTAAACTTTCTCAAGACAACAATTGGGGGATTATGGTGAGTCATCGAAGCGGTGAAACCGAAGACTCTTTCATAGCAGACCTTGTTGTTGGATTAAAAACTGGTCAAATTAAAACTGGAGCCCCCTGTCGATCAGAACGTTTGGCAAAATACAATCAATTAATACGGATTGAAGAAATGTTAGGTGATAAGGCCAAATACTCAGGTAAGAACTTTCGCTCGCTCTAGGGTGAGAGGACTTTCTTTTTTCTCTTCTCTTTTCCAAACTGATAATTGAATCCAATTTTTTTATTAGATAATCTGAATTTAGTAAGACAGAATTTTTGTTTTCAAATATTTTAATTTTATACTTGATAGGTTATGCCTCACTTTGGATTAATGGATTCTGAAGAGATGAAACCAGATGAAGCAGCGCTTTTACGAGCTAGACCACATATTAGAGGAGATAAACGTCGAATATCCGAAGGAAAATTGGCCGCTGGTATTACCGCTCTTCATGATGCCATTATTCATGGCATGCAATGGTTTCTCCTCTCAGCACATTCGGAATTAATAAATTCTGATGTTGATGCTGATTACGATCTAACAGACGATGATACTCTGCTCCAGCTCATACATAGGACCCCTATTTTTGCTAACACCCCCTATAAAGAAGAATTCCATTATCTATCTGAAATCCTGGATCAGGCTTTATATGAAACACTTAATGGCTTTGATCCGAATAGATACATGATCTTTTTTGTCCGACAAGGCAATATTTCTCGTATTCGCTGACCGCTCTCTCTGACAATCTCAAAAGGCCTCCCTCCCTTACTTCTTCAATCCCGAGGTGATGACAAAAAAAATTTTCTTAATTCTTAGGTCATATTCCCTTGTAACTACGTTAGACGAGTTACCCGTCAAAAGCAAGAGAAGAATGCCCCAATCTGGTGGAAATTCATACGTGTTTGGGAAATCGCAAGCAGATCTGATTCAAGTAGTCCCAATGGAAAGCAACCATTCTCTTGTTGCTAACCTGCCGGATAGCGGATGTGTGACTCATCCTGTCCAGAACTATTTGCTAAATAGTTGTCTGACAAATATAGTCATGAAGATTTTTCATAATCTTATGATACAATTAGGTGTAGAAC
>DXJL01000197.1 GCA_019057635.1 Candidatus Heimdallarchaeota archaeon | reverse complement strand
TTTCAATTTAAGTTCAAGTTCACTATCTTTAGGTTCTTATGAAATTAATATTACTCTTAGTCACTCTATCTATCAAGAGAATTTCATTTTACTGACATTTAACATTGTGGAAATGCCTACACAAACAATAGATCCTTATATTATTAGTAGTAATCAAATTATGGTAGAGGAAACCATTACTGTGACAATTGAAGAGTTCCTAACTTACAAATCAGATATCATTAGCACTATCGATAACGCAAATATTCTGTTAAATGACTCCTCTGTTGATATTAGTCATGTTACATTTTCAGCAAACGCACCATTTTCAATTGTACTAGAAACAACAGGTATTCAATATGGAAAATACAATATGACGGTCATTTTAAGCATTTATGGATATGAAAGCCAATCAATTTCATTTAATGTTTCTATAGATGGATATGAAACAGAAATAAGTTTTGAAATAGAACCTGGAAAGAACATCCAACAAGGTGAAGACATTATTTTTATTGCTACTTTAGCTTATGTCTCTGGAGGTGGAGCGGGTGTCACTCAACAGGTTCCCCTAGGAAGAGTAACTATCACCTTTTATATTGTGTTAGAATACGAAAATGGGACTACACGAATCTACGAAGGGGTAAAACAGACTGATAATTCAAGTTATCGAGCTACGTACACTATTGATGGTATCTATACTAGAGATGCTATTAAATTCACGAATATTACTATCTACTCAGCTCCTAGCTTATCAGGCTTACCTTATACTTATAGTATGCCAGCTAATGAATTAGAATCCTATAAAATCCTTCCACCAGCAATAGACATTTTTGAAGTAATCACTACTGTTTTAATTGCTGTGGTAGTTGTTTTGATCTCTGTAGTTATTGCAGTTAGCACTATCCGTGTATTTCGTCGTAGAAGAAGAACCCGTAAACAACTCATTTTAAGACATGATATTGCTGTTGAGCAAAGCTTTGAGGAAATAAAATCGATTCGTTTAATCTTAGCTCGTCATCAATCAGGTTTGCAGTTTTACTCAGAGAAAACAATCGCTGAGTTCCAAACCGATACTGATGCTTTGTCTGGTATGAGTGCTGCTTTGTCCTCTTTCATGGAAGAACTGTCAGAAAGCATGACTTCCCAGTCTGAGGAGGAAAAAGAGCGTGACAAAATTGAATTTCTCAGTCGTGAGGGTTTACACATGTTAATTTGGCACGGTGATCATTCCAGTTTCATTATTATCTCCGAGGTACGATTACCTGATTATTTCCAAACTCATTTGAAAGCTTTGGGAAACGAACTTGAGGATAAATACACGGCTGAATTGCAAGACTTCTATAGCAGCGACCAAATCCCTGATACCGTTGTTAAGAAGATGGTAAGGAAGTATATACCTCTCCACTACTTTTCTGCGTATATCCTCAACGAAGGAGTTCTCACACTTGATTCTGTGAAGCTTTCACGAAAACATGTTAAGATGTTCAAGGAAATTAAGAAGGTCATGTTTCATATTGAAGGTGCTCATTACTTCTTCTCTGAACAAATTATTTCACATCTTTCCAAGCATTATAAACGTAGTGAAGCCATCGAGTTCATAGATCATGCGATAAATATCAATCTACTAATTGAAGCCGAGCAAAAAGATTTACTGCAGTTGACCAAACTTTGATAAGCTAGAATTGATGATTGGAGCAATTACTTTATGATAGGGAATTATTATCGATTTTGGCTCATTAACGAGCAAGGTTTGTATATTATCGACCAAAAACTTCAACGTCAAAAAATCCTTACAAAAACTGATGAGGATATATTGATTGCTGAACTTTATAATGATCCAGCTCTTGAAATGGATGATACTGTTATTCTTCAGAAGAATCTACCCGAGTACGCGTTTTCTCGTTTATATTATCAGAAGTACAAGAAAGATTTATACATTCTTTTAGCAGATGAAATGATAGACATCACGGATATCGATTTGCAGCTCCAAACTCGGCGAAAAGATCGTGATACACTGCGAGAGAATTTAATAGGTATTGTAGTGGCAGCTTTTGATGATGCTAGAGGACCTAAGGTGGTTTATAGTCCCAGCTTCATTAATGAAGAAACTACATTATTGCTAGCTGTACAAGGGCAGACTATATCCTATATGGGGAAACTAAACGAATTTCAGGTTGGATTTAAGGAACCTCTAAATGTTCCCAATCGTACGGATATGATACATGTAAGTTACGATTTCTTGGTTCCTGCTCCAAGTAGTAAAGATCCTAGAATTGCATTAACAGGCAGGGTAATGAACCTATTCTTACTATTTCCTCGCAATTTACCATATTTAAAGGAAAAATCATTTTTACAATTCATCGAATCATTTATTGAGGAGTGGGTCCGTGAGTGGATCGACTTTCAGAAAGGGAATGAGGGTAAATATCCGGTCAAATGGTTTGATGATCTTTTAGAAAATTTACGATCAACGGTAAACATTGCGATCGATTTAGCGACTCATGATGAAAGGGAAGTAAGAAAACTAAAAGACTTTGTAATGGATATTCTAGCTCAAAATCAAGTCCTTACATATCAAGTCCAGAAGTTAAAGGAAAAAATTAGGAAGCTAGAAGGGAAGGAACCTTAAGGTTCCTCGCTGAATGCTATTCAATTGATATCATCATAATATAGCTTGTTTTGTACTATATTTTACATGCTTTCCAAGTTTAATGCCCCTTATTCATAATGTCGGATCCAAGAGACGAATAAATGGAAAAGAGAGAAAATATGCACAAAGTTAATTAAATAAGCTACATAAATAAAGGTCAACATTGTAGGTTAGACAATTCAAATCGATTGAAAGAAATTCATTCACAGAAAAAATCTCTTTGATATTGGTTAAAAGAGAGAATAAAGATCGAAAACTACTTATTAATTCACATTAAAGGTTGATTGTTCATGCGTGTGTTACATGTTCAAGGAAAAAAACTAGTTGAAATAAACAAGAAAAATGGATCCTTTGAATTCTTGAATGGGGACGTTTATATCATCGATAATTCTGATGTCTCCGCAGGCCTCAAGAAAAAGGTGTTCATCTGGTTAGGATCTCAAGCATATGCTGATGATAGAGCAGTTGGTGCTTGGGCTGCAAAACAATTGGATCTCGCTGATAAAGAAATAGATATCGACACTGAAGTCGAAGGAAATGAATCAGCTGAGTTTAAAGGATTATTAGAATTCGTAGTCGTGACAGGAGACACACCTGGGTTTCTAAAACACGTAGAAGTAAATAAAGAAGACATTAGCTATGCTCTCTACAGAGTCCGTGATACTGATCTTTCAGATGGTTCATCATCAGATGATATAGCAATTGAAAAAGTGCCTTTGAAACGTGAAAGCTTTGTCTCTGATGACGTATTTGTATTGGATGCGTTCGATGATCTGTATGTCTGGGTTGGTGCCAGCTCACAGATTGGTGAAAAAGTTGCAGGAAATCGTGTGGCCCGGAAATTAGATGTAGATCGCGACAGAACCCCAATGGTCTACCAAATTCGTGAAGGGTACGAACCAGAGGGATTTTGGGATCTTTTTAATTCCATAAGCGGTAGCGATTTAATACGGGAAGACGATTCATCCGCTATTCAAGCAAGTATGAGTGGTTCTCTCGCTGATCTAACTGCTCCAGTAGAACCTGTAACACCTCCTGCTGAATTAGCTCCTCCACCTTCCAGTACTTCAACAAGTGAAATTTCAGGTCCACCACGACAAGAACAATATGTTCCAAAGCCTCCTCCAATAAAAGATGAGCCTAAACCCGAACCCAAACCTACACCCCAACCAGTTCAAACTGGTTTCGGAGTAGCTCCTACAGCCCCCGTACCATCTCGAAAGAGCCAATATACTTTATACTATGTTGATGGTGAATTTACTGAATTAGGCGGGAACGAATCTGCAACCCTTGAGATTAATGAATCTACAAAGACAGCTGTTCTTGCTTTTACTGAGGGGTCGGGTTTGATAACCCAAAGGACTGCAGGCCGCCAAGCACGAGGTATTTGTAAAGCAGGTTTCACTGTTAAGGCAGGTTACAGAATTGGTATAAAATGTGATCTTCAAGAAGTTCGTGGGGAAGAGGACATGGAACAGCGAGTAAAAAGATATAGAGAAGAAGGACGCAAATATGTTTAATTATACTCCTTCACTTTTCTTCCCTTTTTTTATAATTAAAACTCATTTTACTTCATAAGGATAAGACAATTTCCTTATGTATCTGAAGCATTTCTTCTAGAATTAATGAAATCGTTTCAGGAACATCAGAAAGAACGTTTAATGGAACACACCTTTTAGCATTTACACTAGCAAGCAATATCTCGCTTAATCCCCGAAGAATCATATCAGGAGAAAACCATGGTCTTTTGGAAGCCCACCACTGTTGACAGCTATGTATTCCACGATCTAAAAAGGTCCGAGCATTATCAAATAATCGTTTTTGATCTGAATCCATTATTTCATAGTATTTTTGAAGGAGATTAACGGTCGTAAGGGCATACATTATGAACTGATGTTGCTTTTGATGCAATACGTTTGACGGTTCAAACCATAAAGGAAAGGGTACATTTCTCTCTAAATCATAAGGCATGGTACTCCAACTAGAGGCTCTTGGTGTTTGGTTCTCCCCCTTAGGAAATTTATTGACGATTTCAGATACTGTGCACAAACGAATATCCTGTCTTAAGGGTAAATCATGGAACAATGGTAATAAAAAGTCTTTAATAGAATGTTTAACGTGGTGTCCGAATGTTTCTCCGTCCATTGCGAGAATGATGTAATAATCATGATCTTGTGCTTTGTACTTCAGTCGGTTAGCAAAAGCTTCTACATTATTTAGCTTATCAAAAGCACAATCAATGGAAATATAATCATCTCGAAAAACAAGATGTATCCCACTTGAAAGATGCTGTGAGATCACTGTGGTGGGAAAATCAGGCAAAGTATTTGCGATCCCTGATGCAATTACCCAATCAAACTTTAATTTTTTTAACGCAGGAAAAATTTCCTCGCTAATAGCCATTTCAGGAGGAAAAAAGCCTCTTGGCTTATACACACTCCCGAAGTATTTCTTATTAGTTTCATTATTCAGCCGAATTTGTCTAATTACTTCAGGTTCTGGGATAAGGGGTAAAAGAGGATGAAACTTTGCAGAACCTGTGAAATCAATCTGATTCCGAGATGCCAATGTTGTTATCCCTTCTATAATATCTCCATATCCATAATCATCAAGTTGCTCTGTTAAAGTGGCATTGATGTTTAAACTAATCTTTGCCAGAGGATTTTCTTTAAGAGCATTAACAAGGGGACGGTAGGATTCATTGACAACCTTTTTAACAACAGGAGCTATCTGTACAGGAGGTTGATAGATATGCAATAAAAATGCAAAGTATACAGTCATTTGAAATTCCCAGCTTTTGTTGGTTGACTGTTAGAATTTCCCCATCGCTTCCTTTAGAAGGACTCGTGTATCGTGACTGTACCAACTATCAACAAATGATAAGATATGAGAGTTTATTTCTGTTTTTATTTGCGCAATCACTGGCATTTTTAGATCAAGTTTGATTTTTGCAAACGCTAATGACGGATTTTTACCCAATGATTGGCATCTATCCAATGAATATTCAAATAATTCATCAGGAGGAATTATTTCATCGATAATTCCAATTTCTAGAAGGGATTCAGGTGGATGAAATTCACCCATATAAACAAAATCTTTTGTATGCTCTGATCCAATCATATTATCGAGAATCTGTAATGCTGGATAAGGTACTGGGACTCCCAATTTAATTTCATTCAACCCCATTAGTTTCCTTTCCTGAGATATAAATCTATAATCACAACAAAGCGCCAAGATGCACCCACCAGCTATGGCATGCCCATTTATCATTGCAATAGTCGGTTTAGGGTAGGTATATATCTCCATACATAATTCATTAAATGCAGTATAAAATTGGGTAAATTTTTCTTTAGAATATTCGTATAATTCGGGAATATCAAGTCCGATAGAAAAGAATTTCGTATTAGCGCTAGTTAGGATGATAGCTCTTATTTCATCATCACTACTCATCTCATGTAATTTCGCTCTTAGTGCAGAGACCAATGTAGGGCCAATAGCATTTGTTACTTCATTATTTAATTCAATAACAGCGATTTTTTGCTTAATTGTTATTTTTAACATGAATCATACCTGCTGTTTGAAAATTTCTTATAATTAGTTCTCATTAAGAATGCCGAAATTCTTTTAATTTCAGTTAATAAACCAACCTATCTTCAATCTGGTACATCTTTTTTCGGTGAAAATCATGTTAACATTCAAAGAAAAAGCAAGTTATGGTATAGGAAGACTTGGATCATCTATTACTATTGATATGGCTGATCTTTTTACTGGTTTTGTCTATTATGCATTTTTTGGTTTATCGGAGGACCCCTTTCTCGCATTTCTGGGTGTAGCCATTGGAAAATTAGTAATTGCTCTTACAAGCTATCTCTCAGGGTACATTTCTGATCGTACTAAAACACGTTGGGGACGTAGAAAGCCCTTCATTCTAATAGGTGCCCCTCTCTTAGCCGTGTGTTTCTTTATGCTGTACTCGCCTCATATATTCATCGCTGGAGTAACTGATACTGGGGTAATCTTTAGTTATCTCTTAATCTTTAATTCCCTTTACCAGGCGTTATATGGATTTTTACTTACTCCATATCAAGCATGGCTTCCTGAGATCACAACTGAACAAGAGAGGCTTGAGGTAAGTGGTTACCAGAATACAGTGAATTTAATCGCGTTTGTCATTGGTGCTGGAACTTCTTTCCTAATACCAGCTATAATAGGTGCTTCATCAGAAGAATTTACTCCATCAGCTTTTCAAGAAGCAAACAAACTTCTCCCCTTTCTGACCAATGGAATGTTCATCACGTTTATTGTCCTTATATTTGCAACTTCAGTTATTGTCTTCTTTATCCCCTCCTTATTTGTAATTCACGAAAAAAAGGTGTTCATCCCTCAACCGCCAATCCGTGAAGAGTTAAAAGTCGTATTCTCGAACCACAACTATATTTCTTGGACTTTAGCTCGCGGAACTTTATCGATCATGATTTCAGGACTACTAGGAATTGTTTTAGCCTGGATTCAGGATGTACTCGGCTTTGGTACTGTGGATTATCTTATTTTTGGTGTTGTTTTATTACTGAGTATCTTTACTGGGTACGTATTCTGGGCAAGAGTTGGATCTAATCCAAAATACGGCAAAACAAAAAGTTACATTTACTCAATGATCTATCTTGCATTTGTCATGCCTCTAATGATGTTTATTGGCCAACTTGAATTTATTCCATTTCCGCTTCTCGTACAAGGCATAATTTTTGCTATACTAGCTGCTGGTGGATTATCGGCATATTATCTTCTCCCTTATGCAATTGTTGGTGATATCGTAGAGAAGGATGAACAAGAAACAGGAGAAAGTCGTGCAGGTATGTATTATGGGTTTGAATCCATCCCCTTGAATATCTTCCAATTTGTAGGGTATTTACTCATTGGGGTTATGATTGATTTTTTCCCATCTGTTACTAATTATGCAGGAAGAACATTTTCCCAAGGTTACCTATTATTTGGCCCACTCGCCTCTGTTATTATCCTGGTTTCTGTATTTATTTTTTGGAAATATGTTGATGCAGATCCTTTACGATAGACGAAAGAGCAAACTTTCATCTATTTTCATTTTTGAATCATAGAAAACAGAAGTTGAATTCCTTTTTACATCGAATTAAACGTAAAACAATTTAATTAGTTATTTTCTCGCTAGTTTTAACTCGTTTACAAATTTAAAATATATACGAATCCCCTAAGGTAATTTGTGATGATTGATATTAAAATTTTCCGTGAGAATCCAGAAATTATCCGTGAATCAGAAAAAAAGCGCTTTAATGACGTCTTACGCGTGGATAAAGTGATTAAATTAGATGAACAATGGCGTAAGCTGTTACAACAAGTTAATGATCTTCGTAAAGAACGAAATACAATTAGTCGTCAGATTGGTCCACTTAAAAAGAAAGGGGAAGATATTACTTCTCTAATGAAACGAGTTAATAAAATCAAGACCGATATTGTAGGAATTGAGAAGAAGAGTAATAAAATTCTTGAAGAGCGGGACAGTTTGAGATATGTTATAGGAAATATTCTATTACCTGGAGTTCCAATCGCTGAAAATGAGGAAGGTGATGTAACAATTCGAACTTGGGGGGACAAGATTAAATTTAAGTTCCCAATAAAAAGCCATACGGATCTAGTAGAATCGCTTGATTTAGCAGAGCTCGGAAAAGCGGCTGAAGTGAGCGGTTCAAGAACATTTTACCTGAAAAATGATCTGGTACTTCTAAACCTTGCATTGATTCAGTATGCAATACAGGTATTGTCAGAAAAAGGATTTACTCCTTTCTGGACACCTCCCTTTCTTCGAAGAAATGTTATGGAAGGGGCTAGCGAATTATCAGATTTTGAGGAACAATTGTACTATGATAAGAATGAGGACGTGTTTTTCATTGCTACCTCAGAACAAACACTTGCTGCATTGCATATGAATGAATTACTTGATGTGGATACTCTTCCTCGAAAATATTGCGGTCTCTCACAATGCTACCGAAGGGAAGCAGGATCACATGGGAAAGACACAAAAGGAATATTTAGAGTTCATCATTTCATGAAAGTTGAACAGTTCGTTTTTGCACATCCAGAATCATCAGAAGAGATGCAAGAGGAAATGATTCGGAACGCGGAAGCTCTATTTCAAGGACTAAAACTCCCGTATCGCATAGTTAACATCGCTTCAGGTGAACTCAATGCCAATGCAGCAAAAAAATATGACCTTGAAGCATGGTTCCCTGCTCAAAATGCGTACCGAGAATTGGTTTCTTGTTCAAATGTCACCGATTACCAAGCAAGAAAGTTGAATGTCACTACAGGAAAAGCTGGTGGAGAAAAAACTTTTGTCCACACCTTGAACTCAACTGCAATTGCCATGGAACGAACTATATGTGCTCTATTGGAAAATTACCAGCAAGAAGATGGTTCCGTTGTAATACCTGAAGTATTACGCCCGTATATGCACGGAAAATCGATGATTGCATTAGTTGAATAGAGAGAGATTCACCTCCTCTTATCATTTTTCTTCTTTTTAGTATGAGATTTGGGTGTTGTAAAGCAATTTAAAGCGATTAATTTATGTTCTGCGAAAAATTGTATCAGATTCACTTAAATAGGCTTTTTGACCATAACTTCATCTAGGTGAGATACTCATGAGTTTTGAGGAACCCGTGGATGAATCTAGTTTAAAAAACCGTAAAATGCCTTTAATTACCACATTCCCTCCTCCTGTCGATTCAAGTGAACTAACTCCAACAGAACAGCGAGTTTATCTACAATTATCCCTTGAATTCAGCATTATTTTAGAAGAAGCCCCTAGTTTTCAGATGGGAGCTTATCAATGGAATTTAATTCTTCCTAGCCGTCTCCATACCTTCGCTTTGACAACTGAGGCATGGGAAAAACTGTCCGCACTTGGCGATGGCTCTGAAGAGTTACAAGCTCAATTAGCAGATTTAGTAGAGCAAATTAATTGATTGATTATCTAGTTAGATGTACGTTTTATCTGGTTTACCAATTTGTTTTTCATCATCAACCGCAGCACTAGCTTGTCCTCTCATCGATAGGGCTAATTGTTCAATTTTTTCAGCCTGAGCTAGAATTGGTTCTATCCCAATGTTTAAAGATGGAACTAGTTGATTTAAGACTTCAATAATACGGGCAGCTGTTCGTATTTCAGGATAATGTTGTCGTACTTCCCCCAATAAAACAATAACCTCAGATTTATTGAACCATCCTTCATTAAGTAAAACAGCACTTAATCCTTTAATCACACCATGGTTCAAGGGAGGAATTTGTTTAGAGTCCAAAATCGCTCTACATGAATCAGTCGTACCCACTCCGAAAAGTTTCACAGGTAATTGCTGTGGAGAATGTGCTTGTTCACTAACGAATCCTTCTATGGATAATATCCGACTGATTCCTTTTTCTTTTGCCCAGTTAAAAATTTTTCTTCCAATTTCACGAGTAATGGGAGCATACTGGGGAATTTCTGAGGCAAGAAGCGCGATTTTAGTCCCTTCATTTTTATTTGCATAAATGCGGATAGGAAATTTGGGTCTATTGAAATATACCATACAAACGGATGGTAATTGACTACTATCTCCTACAGCTACCTGATCATAATTCCAATGTTCAGGTCTCCCACCAGCCTCTAGAATTATGTTAGCAACTATCAAAGCTAAACTACTTGTTGAAGGAAAACACTCAATTAGTGTTCCTCCAGCTAGGTCAACATCTGCAATGTCGCGTATCTCAAAATCATGAATGGCTCGCATAATTTCTCTATAGAGATCTACCCTCTAAAAAGGTTTTACTTGAAGCTAAGAAAAAAAGAGAGGAGAAAGATTTATTGCAACTTAGAGAAAAGACACGCGGTCAATTTCCTCTTGCATTGCTTGTGTTCTTTCTGAGGGACTAATTCGCCCTGTTTTGCGTGTAGATAAAAGTTTTTGATATGCAGACTCAAAGTTTTCTGCATTTACCAAATAAGAAGAATAATCTTCTTCTGTATCAGCACTTTGCAGCGATGGTAGTGACTCCTCGATACTGATCATCACAGCCTCATTGCATAATGCCGCAAGATCAGCGCCAGAGAAGTTGTCAGTCTTCCTTGCCAATTGTGATATATCTACATCAGTTGCCAGTGGCACCTTACTCGTATGAATTTTCAGAATTGCTATGCGAGAAGTTTCATTAGGTAGATCTATCCCTATAATTTTATCAAACCGTCCAGGTCTAAGTAGTGCAGGATCTATCATATCAGGTCTATTTGTTGCGGCAACAACAACTACTCCTTTAAGTTCTTCTAATCCATCAAGTTCTGTTAAGAATTGACTAATCATTCTTTCAGTTACTCCCGAATCAAAAGATCTACCCCGTACTGGAGCAATAGAGTCAATCTCATCAAAGAAAATGATAGCTGGTGCAGCCTGACGTGCTTTTCTAAAAACTTCTCTGATTCCTTTTTCTGATTCTCCGACCCATTTAGAAAGCAATTCTGGACCTTTGATACTTATAAAATTTGCTTGAGTTTCATTAGCCACTGCTTTAGCCAGTAGTGTCTTACCAGTTCCAGGAGGACCGTATAAGAGTATACCTTTGGGTTGGATAGCTCCCATATGAGCAAAGAATTTTGGATGTTTTAATGGTAACTCAATGCTATGTTGAATTTCTTTTTTCTCTCGAGCAAGTCCTCCAACATCATTCCAAGTGATATTTGGAATTTCTACAAACACTTCACGAAGAGCAGAGGGGTGTATATCTAGTAATGCATCATCAAACTCATCTTGTGTAACTTTAAGTTCGTTTAATACACTGGCAGGAATGGTATCTTCTTCAAGATTGATTTGAGGAAGGATTTTCCGTATAGCTCCCATAGCAGCTTCTTTCGTAAATTGTTCGAGATCTGCTCCCACAAATCCATGAGTAACACTCGCCAGATGAATTAAATCGACATCTTCAGCTAAAGGCATACCTCTGGTGTGTATAAGTAAAATTTCTTCTCTACCATTTTTATTAGGAATGCCTATTTCGATTTCTCTGTCAAATCTTCCACCTCTTCGAAGTGCTGTATCTAATGAATTTACACGGTTTGTAGCACCTATAACTACTACATCTCCCCTTTGGCTTAAACCATCCATATTGGATAGTAACTGAGCAACAACACGCCGTTCAACCTCTCCCATTACTTCCGAACGTTTTGGAGCAATAGAATCAATTTCGTCTATGAATATGATACTTGGAGAGTTCTGTTTTGCTTCATCAAACATTTCTCGAATTCTCTTCTCACTTTCACCATAAAATTTTGACATAAATTCAGGTCCAGAGATGGAAATAAAGTGAGAATCGGTTTCAGTCGCTACTGCTTTAGCAAGTAATGTTTTACCTGTACCAGGTGGCCCATGGAGTAATACACCACGGGGTGGAGTAATTCCCAGACGTTTAAACAACTCAGGATGCTTCATAGGAAGTTCAATCATTTCTCTTACTTTTTGAATTTCATCTGTCAATCCTCCAATATCCTCATATCGTATTCTGTCAAAAGTCTCTTGTTTTACATTTTTGACAGGTGTCTGGGATATCGAAATCGCGGTACTATCTTCCATTATTACTGCATCCCCTTGAGGGGCAATTTTGGAAACTACTAATACAATTCGCTGATTATAGACGGGTATTTGAATAAAATCACCTTGTGTTAAAACTCGTCCTAGCAAAATATGCTTAAGATGGTTTTCTCCGCCTTGAATACGTAGATTTTGAACAGGAGCAAATTCAATCTTTGATCCAGGTTTAGGTTCAATGATTTTCAGCTCAATTCTGTCATCGATACCAATATCTGCATTCCTTCTCGTGCTACCATCGAGTCGGGCAATTCCTGTTCCTCTATCCTCGGCGTAGCCTGGCCAATGAATGGCTGCTGTACGACGTCTTCCAAGGATTTGAAGCGCTTGACCAGTGCTTATATTCAGTTTTTCAGCGACTTGAGGATCAAGTCTAATTATTCCGCGTCCTACATCTCGAGGGGCCGCTTCTTTCACTATTACTTCAATATTTGTCATTATTTTTGACACCTCATTAACAGATTAATCTCTATATGATCTTTATTCAATATTAACTTTTGTTTTAGGCTTTTTGTTCGCATAGGGAGCTGTAATCGTAAGAATCCCCGCTTTAAGTCGAGCAATAATCTTTTCAGGATCAATCGGTTCTCTAAAATGGAAATGGTTCTTATACTTCTTATTTAATTCCTCATTCTCTGCATTTAACCATAA
>DXJL01000196.1 GCA_019057635.1 Candidatus Heimdallarchaeota archaeon | reverse complement strand
TTCAGGTGACCTTGGTCGCCACTTTGCACCGTAAAAAGCCGATACACTACAAAAATCGCATGAGAAAGGACATCCACGGCTAGTGATAACCGAAGTTGCTGGGAAAGCAGATCCAAAGATTTTATACCGATCCATTGGGAGCAAATGGCGTGAAGGCAAAGGTAACGTATCTAAATCCTGAATTAGTGGAGTGGGAGGATTATGCTGAGGGGTTTCTTTTAAAAATGAAATTCCTTCGATATCTGTCCAATCCTGACCTTTTTCGTACTTTTGGATAAAATCTAAGATTGAATATTCTGCTTCGCCTCGAAAAATTAGATCAACATTGCCTTTCCCAAGAAGAAGACTCTCATCAGGCATGGCAGTAGGATGATAGCCCCCTAGAGCTACAATTGGAACATTTTGTTCCTTGGTAATTTTTGCTGCCGCTAATGCATCTGCAAAATTTGGTGTAAGAGTCTGTATGCCAACAAAATCGGGTCTATAGCGTTTTAAATACCTACAGTAATCATTCAGAGATAATGTTAACGCTTGAGAATCAAGGATCCTTATATTAGAGTAGCCATGTTTTTCTAAAACTGCTGCTATATAACCTAAACCAAGAGGTGGAGCGGTAAAATTAAGGAATGCAAGTTGATATTTTGAAATAGTCTTCTCCTGATTTGTGGGAGGTACTACAAGAAGAATTTTCACTCTAACATCAGGAAGAGCGCTTGTCTCTGAGTTAATAAAATGCTCTGTTTACAATGTTTACAAGTTGCATCCTAATTACAGAACTGTTACGGTATAGTTAATTATTGTTCATTCTCTAATCATTTCGAGAAAGATATTAATAAATAGGTAGTTTGAAGGGAAAATCGTCTATAAAAGAAAATTTATGGACAGATTAGATACCGATCAATGAAATAAATATAAGAATGTTCGTGGTCGGTTATTTAAGTCATAATTTAACTCAAATTCACTCATTAATGGGAATCTCATGTATGACGAGCAAATCACACACTTCGGTTTATTTTTAATTGCAGGTCTCGCAAGTCCAATAGCTATCAAAATAATCCAGCTGATTCTTTCACCTAGTATCCCCCGGTTAAAAGCGTCAACAGCAACTTACGAATGTGGAGAAAAACCAATTGGTACTGCCCAAGTACGATTTAATATCCAATTCTTTACTTTTGCAGTGGTTTTTGTTGTATTTGACATCTTAACAATTCTTTTTCTTCTTTGGGCTTATTCTTTTAGGATTGTTACAAATCAAGTAACAATTATGATCGTCATGGGTCTTTTCGCAGCTTTAGTGCTATTCGGGGTATTTTTTTGGATGAAAAAGGGAACAATGTCTTGGGTGTAGAGCATGGCTGAATATAAAGAATTAAAAGCTCTTGGAGAGCTTGAAATCTATGAACCGATGCCCAATGTGGTGTTAACGAAAAGTCGAAATTTTACGACGGTAATACTGAATTGGTTAAGGAATTGGAGTCAAAGAGCCAGTTTATACCCGGTATTTTTGGGTATGAAATGTTGTGCTATTGAAATGGCTGCAACAATGGCTTCTCGGTATGATACAGAGCGAATAGGAATTTTAGCTCGGGCAAGTCCCCGTCATTGTGATGTTCTATGGATTAACGGGCCAATGACTATCAAAGCAGCTCCACGATTGAGGACTGTCTACGATTTGATGCCTGCACCGAAATGGGTTTTCGCTACAGGAGAATGTGCTATAAGTGGAGGTCCGTTTTGGCAAGCTCCAACAATTTTGGAAGGAACTGATCAAGTAATTCCTGTTGATATCTATGTACCAGGCTGTCCCCCCAGGCCAGAAGCAATGTGGGCTGGACTTCATCGTCTTCAAGAAAAAATAAAAGCAGATGGTGTTTATGTCCCAGAACCTCTTCGAGAGCTTCCTAGAGAGTTCTATGAGAGAACCCCTCCCTTGATAGATCATCGGATAATTCTTAAAGGCAAATTACTGGAGGAAGAAGAGAAATGACGCCAATAGAGGAACACAGAAAGCAAATTCAGGAAAAACTTTCTGGAAAAATCGATGATGTTCAAATTATCGCTGATTCCCGTCTTGAAATCAAAACTAGTTCTGACAATCTTTTTGAGGTAATGACCTTTGTAGCTCAGGATTTGGGATTTCCATCTTTGGAAGCTATTTCTGGAGTTGATTGGGAAACTCATTTTGATGTAGTATATCACATCGATCGCTGGGATGGAGATTCAACGGTCATCCAAGTCCGTGTCAAGCTGGATGATCGAGATAATCCCCAAGTTCCCTCAATAACATCCATATGGGCTTCTGCGAATTGGCACGAGAGGGAGCTGTATGATATGTTTGGAATTCACGTATCTGGGCATCCTAACTTGAAACGGTTATTACTCCCCGAAGATTGGGACGATTATGAACATAAACACATTTCCGAATTGTACCCTATGAGAAGAGCATATACTTTACCAGAAAAACCTTTTTCCTATAAACCACAACCCAATAAGGAGGTCTAACCATGAGTGAACAAATGTATATTCATATGGGTCCTCAGCATCCAGTTAATCATGGTTTGTGGACATTAAAAGTTAAGACTGAGGGAGAACAAGTTGTTGGTTCAGAAATCCTCATTGGTTATATTTTTCGTATGATTGAAAAAATGGCTGAATCACGTCCTTATGATACATTTCAGCCACTTGCAGATAGATTATGCTATGTCTCAGCAATGTCATGGGAAGGGACTTACATCATGGCAATTGAGAAACTTTTAGGGATGGAAGTTAGCAAACGAGCTCAATATATGCGAGTGATAATGCTCGAATTTCAACGAATTGCATCGCATTTTACATGGCTTTCTGCTTACGCGGGAGATTTGGGAGTATTGACAATGCTTGTTATCCCGTACCGGGAAAGGGAATACGTTCTTGACTTATTAGAACATGTTACAGGTTCTCGAATGATGTATAATTATTTTCGTGTAGGAGGACTGAAGCATGAATTCCCTCAGGGGTTTGTTAATGATGCGAGAAAACTGACTTACTATCTTGATGAGCGTATAAAAGAATATAGCGCAATGTTAGAAGATTCGAAAGTTTTTATGCTTCGAAGTGTGGAGGTAGGTGTACTTTCAAAAGAGAACGCTCTGAATCTCGGGGCAACTGGCCCTGTTTTAAGAGCATCAGGAGTTCAGGGTGATATTCGAAAGATTGAACCGTATTTAGTCTATCCTGAACTGGATTTTGATGTCCCAGTCCGAACTGGTGGAGATTGCTTAGCACGATTCCAAATTAGAATGGAGGAAATAAGACAGTCTACTCATATTATACGTCAAGCTTTAGATAATCTCCCTCCAGAAGGTGAAATTAATCAGAAGGCACCCAGGAGACTCCCTCAAGGAGAAGTTTATTTTAGAACCGAAGATCCTCGTGGTGAAGCGGGATATTATATTATTGGGAACGATGATAAAATCCCTTACCGTGTGAAGATAAAATCACCAGCATATTCCAATCTATGTTTAACTTCGCATCTGATAACAGGTGGCAAAGTTGCTGATATTCCACCAATTATAGCTAGTGCAGATCTTTGCATGGGAGAAATCGATAGATAGGTGATAGAAGATGGGTTACGGTATATATGAAGGGTTTGCTGACTGGTTACTCGGATTAATCAGTGATATTTTACCAGGTCAGGTTGAATTTCAAGATTCTTTACGTTTAACTTTAATCGATAGCTTAGAAATGACCTCAATTTTGGTATTCCTAATTGTTAATACTATCTTACTAATTTGGTTTGAAAGAAAACTTGTAGGTCGTATGATGAATAGACGAGGCCCTGTGTTCATAGATTTCAACTATGGGCATTTTTTCGGACGAACATGGAAGTTTGGGCTTTTACAAAATATAGCAGAGTTTCTTAAGTTTTTTTCGAAAGAAGATATCGTACCTGAAAAAGCGGACAAATTTCCCTTTAACATTGGTTTTTTTGCATTCGTTGTTGCTCCACCATTTATGCTCGGAGCATTACTTCCACTTGGAGCAACCCAAGTTATAGCAGATCCTGCAGTTGGTTTTCTATTAATCTTTGCACTGTTCTCTCTCTATCCTGTAGGTGTTTTGATAACTGGATGGTCTTCAAATAATAAATATTCAGTACTCGGAGGATTTAGATCAGCAGCTCAAATGATTAGTTATGAAATTCCCCTGATCTTGTCTGTTGGCGCAGTAGTAATAGTAACCAATTCATTTTCATTGGTTGATATCGCCTTCCAACAAACCTATACTCCTGCAGGACTCCCATTTATGATTTTCATGCCTATTGGATTTGTAGTATTTATGGTGTCTTTAGCTGCAGAAACTGAAAGAATTCCCTTCGATATTCCCGAGGCAGAAGCAGAATTAGTCATGGGATGGCGAACGGAATTAACTGGATTCCGTTATATGATGTCGATGGCAACAGAATACTTTATTCTGCTGATTGGTGCCTTTATTGGTGTATCCCTCTTTTGGGGTGGGGCTTATCTACCTTTTATCCCAGCGAGCACAATTGAAAGTATCCCTTTACTATCAACGGCAATTCTTGTTGTAAAGATCTGGGCATTTATTTTCATATTTATATGGGTTAGAGCTGCCCTACCGAGAGTCAGAATAGATCAATTGCTAGATATCGGTTGGAAACGTCTAATACCTCTTGCTTTTGTAAATATAGTTTTAGTTATCGTCATGTTTCTTATGAATCCAGCATTATTTGGTGTAGTGAGTTAAAATGGTGAATTTCAAATTGATTCCTAATATCTTGATAACTCGGCCATTAGCTTATGTCGGACGACTACTCTTTAAAAAGCCGATTGCAATTTACGACGGTGATCGTCGCAATAAGGATACAATCTATTTCCCAGAAGCATTGGCTGAAAAGGGTCAAACAATCCTTGACCGAAATTTAACATTTTCTGATGTGTTTGAAGCAACACCCCACATCTCACCAAATTCTCGGGGATTAATTGGTTTAAATGCACCAAACTGTACAGGTTGTAAAGCCTGTGAACGAGTTTGTCCAAATAAATGCATAGAAATGGTTGAAATTACCCCTACTCCAGCACATTGGGTAGAAAAACAAAAAGCTCGGGAAGGAAAAACCCCCCGACCGTTGTTACACCCACAAATTTTCATCGGGAGATGTCTTTACTGCGGTTTTTGTGTAGAAGCGTGTAAGTACGATGCATTACATCATACACCTGGATTTGATGCAGCAACAACCAATAAAGAAAAATTATATCATAATTATCACGATTTATACGGGATTTTCAAGCTCTATTATCCAAAAGAATATGCAGATCACTGGAAAGAGTATGTAGAGAAGTATGGTGGTAGAGAATATCAAGATAATCGAAAATCACTGACGGAGACTAATAAGGAGAATTAATTATGGCCTATTTGATCCCACCTGAATTATTTGAACTGTTAGAATATTTTGTATTATTTTTACTCGTCACGTATACGACTGGCTCTGCATATCTCGCAGTTTCCGTTAAAAGTGTCTATCACGCGGTTTTATGGCTAATATTCTGTCTCCTCGGAGTTGCTATGATTTTCTTGCTTTATGCAGGCTCTGCATTATTATTGGTTATACAAATAATTGTGTACGCTGGCGGTATTACAATCTTATTGCTATTCGCTATTTCGTTATCAGGGAAAGATGCCATGTTTGAAAAACCAGGTTCAGGAAAATTAATGGATTGGCGCTTAAGCTTTGCTGGAGCATTTTTGTTATTCATGATTACAGCATATGTTCTCACTCAGGTAAGTAGTGTTTTTTGGGCTCTTCAAGATTTAGCTGCAAAAGATGTTGAAAATTTTGACTCCGTGCTAATAGGTAACTTGGCAGAACAAATGTTTACTACTCACGGAGGTACAATCCTCACTTTAGGATTGTTATTGTTAGGAGCAATGCTTGGA
The DNA here is from genome assembly GCA_019057635.1 of Candidatus Heimdallarchaeota archaeon. Taxonomy (GTDB): domain Archaea; phylum Asgardarchaeota; class Heimdallarchaeia; order Hodarchaeales; family Hodarchaeaceae; genus Hodarchaeum. The sequence goes on along the minus strand of DXJL01000196.1, from coordinate 1,344 downwards.
AGCGTCTATCTTGTAAAGAAGGAGGTTGAGGATCTATGATCGCAGATGCTTCAATTTTTGTAGGTATAGCATTATTATTATTTTTCATTGGTTTAGCAGGTTTTATTAAATCTAAGTCAGCGATACGTATGCTTATTGCAGTAGAATTAATGTTGAACTCGGCTAATATCAATTTTGCAATTTTTGCACTTTATAATGATATAGGATTTGTAACAGGGCAAATAGCAGTAATTATTAGCATAGCATTGGCAGCTGCAGAGGCAGCAGTAGGATTGGGAATTATTCTGTCCGTTTATCGAAATCATGGAACAGTGGAGGCAACAGACTTTCAATCGTTGAAAGGATAAAAACTCGGGTGACAAATCATGGCTGAAGAACTAACACTGATTTTTGGCAATTTTGCTATTCTTATACCAATTATTCCAATTGTAGCATCCTTCCTTGTACTGTTCATTGGAAAATATTATGACAAAAAAGCACACGGAAATTTGATTGCACTTATTGCAACTGGCGGAAGTTTTATTTTAACTCTACTTGTTTCAGGCGAAATTATTTTTCGTCTTCTCTTTGATCATGCACATATAGAAGAAAAAATTGTCACAACATGGTTTCATGTAGGGGATGTAAAAGTAGAAATTGGTGTACTTCTTGATCCTCTTTCAGTTATTGTAAGTTTAATGGTTGCTCTTATAGCTTTTCTAGTGGTTGTGTATAGTAGAAGTTATATGTCTCACGAGGGGTCTCCTCGTTATTATGCTGAAATAAACATGTTTGCTGCAGCAATGTTAACCCTTTGTTTGTCCCCAAATTTTATTCAACTCTTCATCGGGTGGGAACTTATGGGTGTGTGCAGTTACTTACTAATTGGTTATTTCTATGAAAAAGAAGTTGTACCAGAAGGACAACCTCATCCAGCTTCGGCAGCTAAAAAAGCGTTCTTGACAACCAAGATAGGAGATATTTTCTTATTCGCTGGAATAATCCTCTTATATCTCGAAACTAGCAAGGTAGGACATGCCACATTTGATTTCATTGAAATTAGAGAATTATTAGAAAATGATCTGATTAATCCTCTATTTGATCCATCTTTTTTTGTCATCATTTCCCTTCTCATCTTTGGAGGGGCAGTAGGGAAATCAGCTCAATTCCCACTTCATGTATGGCTACCCGATGCCATGGCAGGACCTACTACAGTTAGCTGTTTAATTCACAGCGCAACGATGGTGAAAGCAGGAATCTTTTTGATAGCTCGTAGTTACTTCGTTTTTGAATTTGCAGATTCAAATGCTTTGTTAATTGTTGCTCTCATTGGTGGAATTACAGCAATCATGGCCGGTTCTATTG
>DXJL01000195.1 GCA_019057635.1 Candidatus Heimdallarchaeota archaeon | reverse complement strand
ATTGGATCCTTCGTCGGACTTGTTGGATTAGGTTTTATAGCTTCCCGGGAACATGCAACAATAATCTTCCCCTTTGCGGGAATTATAATATGTTTTATTGGTGTCATTATCTTTTTTTTGGTGGAAAAAGTAAATCCACCCTTTGATCCTATTGATAGCACAATGGAGGATATAAAAAATACACCAAAATACCTCTTAACATTCGGAGGACAAGATTTTGGGAAAATGCTAATTGTCCAGAGTTTTTGGGGTTTTTCTGTCGCAGCCGTTTCAATTTACTCAATAATTCATTTAACAACCCCTGCTGCTGAAGCTGCATTAGGTAAGGGTAATGAGGTAACGGTATTAGTCATTACTGGTATAGTTGCAGCTTTAATGGCCATTCCTGCTGGCCTGGCAATTAAAAAACTCGGAAAAGTAAATACGGCATTGTTAGGTTCAATTATTTATGCAATTTATTGTTTCCTCTTTGCATATATCGAAATAGGAGACTATTACTCCCTGCTACTGGTAATTGCAGCAGTTGGTGGTATAGGTGCCATTTTTATAGAATCTGTTCGAATTTCTCTACCTGCAGATCTAGTACCAGAGGGAAAAGAAGCCCAATTTATGGGCCTTAATAAGTTTGCGACGAAATGGACTCAACCTATTGTTACTACGCTGGGTGCTCAAATCTTAGTTGTATTTGCTGATCAATATCCGACGATGATAATATTTAACCTGGCTGGAGTATCTGCATTGCTTGCTAGTGTCTTCCTCTTCCTAATTAATTATGAGAAGATGCTTAAAGACGAATATCAAAACTTCTATAAACGATATGTACGTGCACGGGGTCTTATTGGGGGACATATTGGTGAAATCACTAATGGGATATTGTCCAAATTTACCTAGCGAACTTTAGGTGAATTTGAATTTCCTCCCTCTTTTTCCCCATTATAACCCAGCCAGAGAAGGGCATTGTAAATGTTTAACCTTTTCCTAATTCGTTCTTCATGAGATTTATGGCTGAGCTAACTTCATCTATACTAGCCCCATCTTCAATCGTGCTTAAATCGCCTAGATCTTTGTTTTCATAAACACCTTTCAAGATTCGACGCATAATCTTCCCCGAACGAGTCTTAGGAAGCATAGTAACGACCTCTACTGCTTTTGGAGCGGCAATGGGACCAACTTTGTCACGAACAATTTGAATAATTTCCTTCTTCATATCCTCTGAACTTTGGAATCCTTGGCGAAGAACAACAAACGCTATGACTACTGTCCCCTTAAGTTTGTCATCAACACCAACACAGGTAGTTTCGGCAACCGCATCATGTGCTGAAACCGCTTCTTCTATCTCACGTGTTCCCAAACGATGGCCTGCTATCTTGATAACCTCATCAGCCCGGCCAAGAACCCAAAAATAACCATCAGAATCTCGAATAGCATAATCTCCAGTATTATATAAGCGACCAGGAAATACTTCCCAGTAAGTTTGTTTATATCGCTCATCATCTCCATAAACAGTTAACAAATTACCAGGAGGCAAGGGAAATTTTCCAACGAGAAATCCTTTTTCTCCAGGAGGTAGTTCATTTCCTTGTTCATCGACAACAATAAGATCCCAACCCATCGCAGATTTTGTTGGCGAACCTGGTTTGGTCGGGAGATATTCAATACCGGGATTATTTGTCAGCATTGGACTACCACTCTCCGTTTGCCAGTAGTGATCAATAATTTTCACTCCTAGTGTCTTTATTCCCCATTCATAGGTGGGGACATCGGTTGGTTCCCCTGCTAAGAAGAAATAACGAATTGAAGAGAGATCCCTATCAGTTATCCATTTTTCAGGGAATTTTTTCAGAATTCTAAACGCTGTTGGAGCAGAAAAAACCACTGTTACACCATATTTTTCAATAACACGCCACCAAGCATCTGGATTTGGGTAAATAGGAGTACCTTCAAATAAGACCGTAGGTATCCCGACTAATAATGGTGCATACACTATGTAAGAATGGCCTACTACCCACCCAATATCAGACGTGGAAAAATAGACATCCCGATCTGGTTCACAATCATAGATCTGTTTCATCGTAGCATGTAATGCTACCATATATCCGCCTGTATCACGTAAAACTCCTTTTGGTTTACCAGTTGTTCCTGATGTGTACAATATATACGATGGATCAGTTGAATCCATGACTTCTGGTTCTACAAAATTCTTTCCTTTTTCTTCTAATAATGTTGACCAATCAAGATCTCTTCCCTCGACCCAATTGATGCTAGGGTCTAGTTCTCGATTATATAAGATTACATTGCTAACTTTTTTTGTGGCTAACTCTAATGCATCATCCACGATTTCTTTGAGTTTGACTACTTTACCCATTCTTGAACCTGCGTCACACGTTAGAAGCAGTTTCGGTTCCGCATCATCGATCCTTCCGGCAAGAGATTCCCGGCTGAAACCTGCAAATACAACTGAATGAATAGCACCTATTCTAACACAAGCCAACATTGCTATGATTGCTTCGGGAATCTGTGGCATGTAAATAATAATTCGGTCACCTTTTATTACCCCCAAATTTTTTAAAACGCCTGCAAACCTGTTCACTTCTTTATATAAATGATAATAGGTGTAAACGCGTGATTGGTTGGTCTCAGGTGACTCCCATATTAATGCAGCTGTTCCACGGTTGCTGCTTAAGGCGTGACGATCCACCGCATTGTAACAAAGATTTGTTTTTCCCCCTGGGAACCAGTGAAAAAACGGGTAATCGGTTTCTAGAACTTTTTCATATTTTTGATACCAGTGAAGTTTCTCTGCTTCTTTTGCCCAGAAAATTTCTGGTTGTTCAAGTGATAGCTTATGTGCTTCTTCGTATGAGTTATACATTAAGTAATTCTTCCCTTTCATTGAATTATTGGAAATATTCTCTCGTATTTCTAAGAAAAAATTGATTTTTAAATTATTTTTGAGATTTCATTTTTCCTAACGAAATTTATTTGAAAATGTGACTACGGGGGAGCGAACAGTTATTAATTTGTAGAATTTCCGCACATTATCATCTCTCACCAAGCATTGGTTACTGGAACGGAGCCTATTGACAAAGATACTAGTCATTTCAGATTTACATCAAGGAACTTCCATTACTCCACCTGCTGGTATTCGTGTTGTCACTCAAGATCGTCTTATTGAAAATCTCATTGCACGCAGTCATGATGCAATTTTAATTGCAGGTGATTTCCAAGATTATATGTGGAATGAGGGAAAATCTACTAAGTCAGTATCGTTGGTAAAGAAACGCATAGAATCAGATCCTGTTATAAGTACATTAAACAACGCCGATTCTCCTGTCTATTTTGTTTGGGGAAACACCGATATTATGGATTGTGAAAAGGAAACAACTGAAACACCCCTAACAGACGAATTAAGAGGTTGGTTTACCACTGAATTTTCTAATTTTAACGACTGTCATAAACAAATCCATCAGATGTCAGATTTCACTATCATTGGCTATCAGGATGCCAATAAAACTGATATCTATTCCTCAGGTAAATGTTGGGAAGAAACTGCAATCCATAAAGAACTGAGACCAATTATTGAAAAATTGTCCAATGAACAGAAGAAGCAACTAATCATTCTCACGCATACTCCTCCTCGGGGAATTCTCGATTTTTCGTCACTAGGATCACGACATATAGGATCTTTTTATCTTCGTGAGATCATTGATGATTTCCAACCTAAAGTATCTGTATTTGGGCACGTTCATTATCTTGGGGGGTATACCAAATATTGTGGAAGGACTCAATGTATTAATGTTAGTTCTTTTGGGTTAGCAGTCTCTCACGATATTCTTTTCGGCCAATCAGCTTTTGAAATACTGCTTGATTCGAAATCTGAAGAAATTTCAACATCCATGATTGTTCCTCACTATTGGGAAGATAAAAAAAAGCATGCATTTGTTGAATATCGTAGTTGTCAAGGATGTGGACGTTATGCACCATTTGCAAGAAGACAGTTTAAATATTGTCGGATCTGTTTGGGATCACGTCGCATTCAAAATCAAGAAACCGCATCTAAAGTTTAAAATAAAAAAGAAAGCTTTCCAGCCTAACGGGTGGAAAGAATCTTTGAGAGGAATTTTTTCAACCGTTCATTAGGAGGATTAACCAGTGTATCAGGGCCCCCTTCATATAAGATCTCCGCTTCATCCATAAAGACGACCCGATTGGCAACTTCACGAGCAAATGGTATTTCATGACTTACAACAACCAGCGTATACTGATACTCAGTAACGAGTCGTTTCATTACTTCAAGAACCTCGCCTGTTAGTTCTGGATCAAGAGCGGAGGTAGGTTCATCAAAAAAGATTAATTTTGGTCTCATGGCCAATACCCGTGCAATGGCTACCCGTTGTTGTTGTCCTCCTGATAGTTCACCTGGATAACTATTGAGTTTATCAGAAAGGTTAACGGTTTCTAAGACATCATTAATTCGATGCTGAATGCCTTCATCTGGTAAGTTTAGCACTCGTTTCAGGGCCAAATGGATATTATTTTTGACAGTCAGATGCATAAACAGATTGAAGGCCTGAAAGACCATACCAATGTTTTTACGCACTGCATCAAGATTAATATCTACAGGTGCCTCACTATTGAAGATAACCTCACCATCAAAATATACCTGTCCCTCCGTAGGGGTAATTAAAAGATTCATGCAACGCAAGAGTGTAGACTTACCACTACCAGAACTCCCTATGACAGCTACGACTTCTCCAGGCATTATTCGTAAGTTTATATTTTGAAGTGCAACAAGTTCACCCCCACGTGTTCTAAATGTTTTTTTAAGATTTTTTACTTCAATTAACGGTTTAGTCATAATGAATCCCCAATCCTGGTATTCTATACCTGATTTCGAACTTCTTCGTTAATCTTGCCAGACTATATGCCATTACAAAATAAAACATTGCTGCTGCCAAGAAAATTTCAAAAGCAAGGTAATAGTAGGCCGACATATTTCGGGCCGCCCGAGTTAATTCCCATGTTGAAATAGCGGATGCCAATGAGCTATTGAGAATAATATTAATTCCTTCATTAGTGAAAGGAGGAATAATGATACGTAGTGCTTGTGGTAATATCACAAATCTCATAGTTTGTGTTGTAGTCAATCCCAAAGCTCTTGCTGCTTCTGTTTGACCTGTTGGAATAGCCAAAATTCCTCCACGGATGATTTCAGCTTGGTACGCGGCAGTATTTAGTGATAATCCAATAACCGCAGCTTGAATATAGGTGAATGTGAATCGTTCGAATCCAGGGATGGCCAAACCTTGTATCATCGGTGGAATTCCGAAGAAGATGATAAATAGTTGAACTAGTAATGGAGTGGAGCGGAAAAAATCGACATAAGCTTGAGAAAATATTTTTAATCCCCATACTCGGCCAGGACGCACTAAAACAACCGCTAGGAACAAACCAATGAAAAATCCTATAGCAATACTGCTCAAGGAAATCTGTAGGGTAATTATAGCAGCATCGGCTAATGCTCGTATTATTATGACCCATTTATCTCCAGATATAAAGATGGGTGAAAACTGTAGTGAGAAGGGTGAAATAATATCAAAAATCGCCAGAACGGGATTAAAAATTGATAGAACCCAAAATACGAAATTTATTGCAATCATGACGATATCAAAATAGTACGCTCTCTCTCCGCTAAAGAAGGGAAGATCCCAGCCAAAAGTTTCGAATCCAAAGTAATCCCAACCTAGCTTATTGACTAAATTTTCATAAATTAGCCCTATTCCACATAAAAACAATAAAAATGCTAGTATCCACCAACCAAAATTATTCTTGGACGGTCGTATCGCTGAATAGTTTCTTTTTGCAGCCAAATAATTAACCTCACTATAATAAGAATTGAAAAAAAAAAAGAAAATGTAAGCTATAAGTAGTTTACAGCTTCATTATTCCAAACTATCTTTTTCTTCGAATTATTGGTATTATACCAATTGCGAAGACAAGGAGAAATTCAAAACCAGGAGCTGCCCCACCAGTATACCAGACATATTCTATGACAGCATCAGTTACTGTCCCAGTATATCCGACATCACCAGCGTGGCTTCCAAACCATTTGTAATACATTGTGTTATACAGATCTGTGGGGCTTGGATTATTCTCATCTGCACCAAGAAGACCATCGATTGCATCGTTTAATGCAAGTCTAAGGTCATTATCACCTGTGCGACATGCAAAACCGAAATCTTCCGGAGAATAGGTATCAACGACTTCTGTTGCACCGCTTACTAACTCATCTTGGGCCAAAACGGCGTAGTCACCAAGTACGACATCTACAGACCCCTGCTTTAGTGCAGCGATGGCTTGAAGAATATTATCAAATGTTTGGAGGGTTACAAGGGTGTCATCAAGGTTATCAGTAACCCAGATGTCAGAAGTTGTACCAGATTGAACACCGATGGTGATAGATGCATTTAGATCAACTTCAGTCACGATACTCAGTGGATTTCCAGATTCGACTAAAATGGCTTGGTATGATTTGTAATACCAGCGAGTAAAGTCAACTTGTTCTTCACGGGCTGCAGTAATCGTCATTGCAGAAATAATTACATCGAATTGACTTGCTTGCAGATTGGGGATAATTGGATCCCATTCAGAAGTAACAACTTTAAGATCAACTCCTAGGGCGATAGCCATTTGATGGGCCAAATCAATATCAAAACCTTGTGCTTGCTCTGATGTTGCATTATACTCCTCGAATGGAGGGTAAGTCGTATCAGAACCAATAATTAGATATCCTCGATCCTCAATCTCAGCTAATGTACCGGTAGCTCCTTGTGTAGGAATAGTTGCAGTGATGCTAATTAGAGCGAATACACTTAGCATTAAAATTGGAATCAGAACTAGATTTCTTCTATTCATTATTATTAACCAACTTTATACGTTTTTTCTTGTTAAATCTTTACGTCATTGATAATCGTAAGATTCGTTACCTGATAGGTTTTGAAGCGAATAAAAGGTTTACTATGAGGGGAGAAATCAGAATCCAAAGAAGGTTTGAAATTAGGCTACCGTTGGTATTACACCATTTAACAGAATCTTTAGTGTTTTTTACTGATCTACGCAATAAAAAAAGTGGGTGAGATGAAGAGGAAACAGTCGAAATACAAAGAGGGGAGAGGATGAGTAAGAGTAAGAAGCCGACTTAAAAAATTATAATGCACAAATACTAATCTTTCTAGTTGTTTCTCCAATTACATTTATTTACGTCTAGTAGATATTACGAGTGTATTAGCTAGGTATTTAAAGAAAAATCAAGTTGGTCTGATTATTGTGGTAGGTATGAACGATTCTTCTAGCAAACTAAATCGAATGAATGATGTTCCTAGTAAACCCGATAGAAGAAAATTGACTTTAGGTGACTTTACAACAATTATAATGACCCAAATCTCCGCACCTGATAAACCTCTTGAAGCTCCTTCGATTAAAACGAAAAAAACACATCATGCGAAATAATTTCACTTCACTCGAAGTGGGTGAAAGCTTTCTTTTAAATTGTTCAAGGAAGTTCCCACAAAATTCTCCCAATCATCTTTCCATTTACCATTCTCAAAATCAAAATTATCTGGATAAAACCAGTACATCCAGGAGAAATTACCTTTCGTATTGAGTATATATATTTTACAAGAACTAGCGGTATTTCTCAACCCCTATTATCAAAAAATACAATCTAACACGATTTTTGTTTGCTGATCGACCAATTATTGCCGACTAGATTCACACTTAAAAAGTTAAAATGTGTTTTCTGAAAGAGTCAATACGTTTTGAAGAAATTTAAGATCCTCCAGAATTGATGGTATAATCGGAAGGAAATTTTGTTGAATGCCAAATAAAAAGATTACAGAAATATAAAATGACTGAAATTAGTAGAAAACCTAGTGAGATAATATCTTTAAACTCTAACGAAATCAGTCTTATTCCAGAAGTATTTTACAATAAATTTGAAAATAATATTGTAATTATTTTTGGAGGCATTCCAAACGAAAAGTGTTCTTTCTGATGAATCACATAATTCAAAATCTATCTTAGGTCAAATAAAAAATTTTTTTGAAAACAGACGTACAAAAGTCCCCTCATTGGTTAAACTTAACATTCTTGCCGTTGCGGTAGGAATAGTTGGAGGATTCGGCTCTTGGATCTTTCGTTTTGCGATTGATTTCATCTATGAGATCTTTTTTAAAATACCTATGCAATTTATGAATTCTATTGGGTTATCTCAAATTAATTGGCTACATTTCCTTCTTGCGCCAATTATTGGAGGTGTAATCGTTGGATCTCTCACCTCTCGAGTATCAAAGGAAACAAAAGGACATGGTGTTCCCGAAGTTTTAGAGTCTGTTGCTTTACAGAATGGAAGAATGAATTTACGTGTTCCTTTTGTCAAAATCATCGCCTCTGCCACAACAATTGGTACAGGTGGATCAGCGGGTCGTGAGGGGCCAATTGCACAAATAGGAGCAGGATTTGCTTCTTTTGTGGGTCAAAAACTAAGTCTCAACCCAAAAGAGCTTCGCACATTAGTTGTAGCTGGAGTGGCAGCAGGAATAGCTTCAACATTTAATGCACCTATTGGGGGGTCATTATTTGCTCTTGAAATTCTACTTGGAGAAGGTGCTGCTACAGGCCTGCTAATCCCAATAATTGTTGCCGCTGTTGTTGGAGTAGTTACAGGGCAATTTTTATTAGGATCTGAACCCGCATTCATAGGTTTTCCTCCTTTGGAATACCACGATCCTTATTTAATCCCTCTTTTTATCGTTCTTGGGATTATTTGTGGAATTGGATCTGCATTGTGGATTAAATTCTTTTATAAAGCTGAAGACATAATAGAATATCTGAATAAAAAAATACGAACCCCTGAAATATTACAACCAGCTTTTGGAGGATTATTTGTAGGTATAACATTGGTTTTAACATTTTTCTTTGTTGGTGATCAATGGGAAACCTACACTGTCATGGGACGCACTTATCTACCTATGGATGCTGTTTTCCAAGGTACTCTGGTTGAAGATTCTATTTTCCTGACTCTATTGATTTTAATTTTATTATTTGTAGTAAAAGCTCTTAATACAGTTTTCACAGTAGGATCTGGAGGTTCAGGGGGGGTCTTTGCTCCCACTTTATTTCTGGGTGTCATGCTCGGAGCGATTTTTGGAATAATTATCGATGACGTTTTCATTATAGTAAATGTACCGGTTGCTCTTTTGGCATTATTGGCAATGGCCGCTTTCTTCGCAGGAACAGGTCGAGCACCTTTAACAGCCGTTATTATGACTGCAGAAATGACTGAAGATTATTTTTTAACCATTCCACTAATGATTGTAGTTACGATTAGTTGGGGAATTTCAAGTGTTATCGAAAAAGAAAACATCTATACCTTAAAATTAATTAGACGAGGAGTTGTCCTGCAGGAATCACGGAAAGATATCCTTGATTCCATCACTATAGAACAAGCAATGACACCTCGAGAAAAATTAGTTGTAGTTGATACTAAAACAAGATTAGAAACCGTTATGGAACTTATAAGAACCACCCGTCATGAAGGTTTTCCAATTGTTGAAAAAGATATGTTCCTTGGAGTTATTACTCTAAGTGATGTTCAGAATGCATTACATAGCTCTCCTAAGGATTGGATTGTATTTGATGTATTATTAAAAAAGGAGAAGTCTCTTATTTGCATTGATAAGGATGCAACATTGATGCATGCTGTACATATTATGGAAAAGATGGACGTTTCACGTCTTCCTGTTGCAGAAAAAACACGAAATCAAACAAAAGATTTCCCAAAGTTAATTGGTTGGATAACTCATCATGATATCACTAGACATTATGTTTCCGAGAAGGCAAATGCAGCTCATCAAGCGATGGAGGATCATATTCTCTAAAATTTCTTTTTCTTGACCGTGAAGTTTTTTAAGATTACTTTGAATTTTATCCTAAATATTGGTACTAGATTAAGTCCAAGAACTTCGATTTCTAGATTTATCAATTCTATAGTTTAAGTTGAGTATTTTCCATGTTGCATAATAAGAAATATTTATTGCTGGTTTTAATATCCCAATCCTATTTTGAATTTATAATACAAAGAGAGGTAATCTTTAATATGAACTGCTATTATAATAAATAAGATTATACGTGAAGGGTATTGCAGTCAGATGAATAGAATTTTTCAAAGAATACGTATATCTATCACCATTGGCTTTTTTTTAGTCATATTCATATTACCTACATCAATATATTCGGAAATAAATGACATAAAACCTATATTTTCAGATCAATTTAATTTAGATATTTCTAAATCGCTTTTAACAAAAATAAATGTTGCTACAACAGATGATCCAATATATATAGATAGTGATGCAACTTTCAGAGAGGTAGCTTTAGAGAGAAACTGGACAGGTGACGGTACCATATCAAATCCGTATATAATTACTAATCTTATCTTAGAAGATACAGACCAACAAAGTTACTTAATAGATATTTCTGATACAACTGTTTACTTTCAGATTTCTAATTGCCAAATAAGTGGAGGAGACATTGGTATTCAGCTTTATAACATAATACATGGTTCAATAATAAACTCAACAATAATAAATTGTAATAGTGGCATTAGAATGGATAGTGCGACTGATTCTGCAATAGTAGACAATGAAATCTTAGCCAATAATGGAAACAGTATACATGTTTGGGATTCCTCGTCTATCAGAATAATTAATAATAATTTGACTAATAATAGAAATGGGATTGAGCTGGGAAATTCAAATCTCTGTCTTATATCTGGAAATTCATTCTCTGGACATTATAAGGTAGAGGAGTGGTTGTGGTGGGATGGTGGATGTGGATTGAGTCTATATTCATCTAATAATAATGAAATCTCTGCTAATTATTTTTATAATAATTCAGGTACAGCAATATCATTATCTGACTCCTTTACTAATAATATATTTGAAAACGACATATTCAATAATCATGATACTGGAATTGAACTACACAACTCTGAAGATAACTCTATTACTAACAATAACATTTTTAATAATGGAAGAACTGGGATCTATCTAGAAAGCGCACGATATAATCAAATTACTGGGAATATATTACAAAATGATGGATTAGAAGTTCATGGTTGGGAGAGTACACATTTTAATCAAGATGAGGTTGCTAATAATACTGTAAATGGAAAACCTCTTCTCTATATTTACAATGAACTTGATCTAATTATCTCAGCAAACGATTCTGTTGGGCAAATTCTCTTACTATCGTGTATTAATATTACTATAAGTTCCCACAATCTCTCTAATACCGATACTGGCATATTTTTAGCTTTTTGCACGACTATTATTATTAATAAGTGTGAAATAAAGGAGAGTGATAATTTTGGAATACGCTCATTTAGATCAATAGATGTGAATATCTATAATACTAATATCTCAAGTGAGAACGAAGGAATTAGGTTTTCTGAGTCACTTCAAAGTGAAACAATCAATAATACAGTTTTTAATAGTCAGAAAGGCATAACCATAGATTGGGGTTCCGAATTTACAACTATCAAATCCAATAAAATTGTAAATTGCACAGAGGGGATTGTTATAGATGGTGCTCCATGGAACATAATTGCAGACAATGAAATTCTAAATACTACTGAAAAAAGTATAATTATTCGGTATTCTAATTCTAATACTATTTTTAATAATAATATCACCGGAACAGGGCATGGAATTTACATAGAAGACACTTTCTCAACTTTTATCTCCAACAATCATTTACAAAACCAAGGACTATTCATACCTCATTGGTCAAGCCATAGCTTTCGTGAAATTATTGTATTTAACAATACTGTTAATGAAAAACCATTAATCTATTGGATTGATGTTTTAGGTGAAATTGTTCCAGAAGCAGGAGAGATTATCCTCATAGATTGTGAGGATCTGTTAATTGCTAATCAGAACTTATCGTTTACCTCTGTTGGACTTTTGATGCAATCTTGTTCCAATATATCCATTCAAAATAGCTTTTTTATGAACAATACTGAATATGGTATATATTCTCACCAAACCTCAACTTGTTCTATCTCTTCTAATAATATTACAAAGAATCAGCAGGGGATATTCACAGAGGGGGGTTTTTTCATCAATATTTCAGACAACATCGTTACAGACAATAAAGAAAGAGGAATATTTGTCCGAACCCCACGAGCTGGAGAAATTTTTTATCATAATGGACATAGTTACCTGTTTATAGATAATTGGATTAATTGGGACGATGCAAAAAATTACTGTGAAGGGCTTGGAGGGCATTTGGTAACTATTTCTGATAATCAAGAGAATAATTTTATTATTAATAATTTTCAACAACAATATGGAGAAATCTGGATAGGTTTAAGTGATGTGGAATCGGAAGGAGATTGGCAATGGACAACAGGAGAGCCATTTACCTATGAGAATTGGGATGATGGGGAACCGAATGGCGGTTATGATGAAAATTATGCACAGATGTTGTGGTCAAGTAGATGGGGTGATGCGGCCCCTTTGGTTAATTTCCGATTTGTCTGTGAGTGGGATTTTATTGTAAGTGTTAGTGAAACTGTTCCTCTTTCTGTTTGTGGAAATATAGTCTTGAATAATCGAGACGGGGTCAGGATTGAAGAATGTTCCAAAAGTTTAATTTCAGCCAATCTCATTGCCAATAATTCTTTCTCTGGTCTCGAAATTGGCGACTCTTCTTCGTGTGAAATAACTGATAACCAAGTTCTAAATAATGGAGGAGGGATAGAATTATCAGGATCTGGATCCAACATAATTATTAATAATACAGTTATTAATTATGGATTTCTTTTTGATGGTTGGGAAACAGCCCACCATCGCCAATTAATAGTTGAGAACAATACTGTAAATGGTAAACATCTCATTTATTGGTTAGATATTCAAGATGCAGTCGTCCCCGATGGTGCTGGTCAAATATTTCTAATCAATAATGCCCGAGTGAACATTACAGATCAATATATTACCCATACCGCGATAGGAGTGTGGGTGCTTGACTCTAACAATATTAATGTACATAATAATAATATCTCAAATAGTGATAGAATTGGGATTTTATTTTCTCAAAGTCAAAACTGTCAAATAATCCAAAATTCGTTCATCCAAAATGAAGATGGGATTGTAATTGAGGGCTATCAATCAAGTGATAACACAATCACTGAAAATAGTATTCTAAATAATTCTGAAAATGGAGTTCGAATTTCTCAATCTCCATGGAGTCAGATCTCGAATAACACGATATCCAACAATTACAGGGGTATTTCTTGCTATGGTTCAGATTTTTCCGAATTTATAAATAACACAGTTATTAATAATAGTGATCAAGGAATTTATATTGACTATTCGTTGTACTGTACATTAGAAAGTAATTATGTATCAAATAGTAGTATGGGGATAAATATCTACTACTCTCAAACATGTGGTATTAAAAATAATTTCATATTAAATTGTAATGGTGTTGGACTAGCAATAGATAGTGATGAATGTACGCTTCTCAACAATACAATATCAAAAAATTTTGAAGGGATACGTTGGTATTACTCCTATAATTGTGTAATTCAGTCTAATAGAATTGATAAGAATCGTTACAACGGTATTTTCCTTGATTACTGTATGGAATTTACGATATTAAACAATATTATTAGTAATAATGGAGGAGATGGTCTAAGTTCAGTGGGGGAAATTTACAGCACTGATATTGAAGATAATTTAATAGTAAATAATTCACTTAATGGGATTGAACTGGAAAATGTTGTTGATTGTACAATTACAAGAAATGATATTTTGAATAATCAATACCATGGAGTCAATCTAGTGAGCATAGATAGCTGCGATATTACCTATAATGACATAATTAACAATTCTCGTTTAGGGATTATTTTAATAGAATCTTATGCATCAAATATAAGATACAATACTATAAGTGAAAATCGTATTCTAGGTATAGTTTGTATTTCAATTTACGATTGTGTCTTTACAAATAATCTTCTTTCTAAAAATTCTTTAACTCTCTACTCTCGACAAAATATTTCGGAGGAAGGAGATTTTCTAATACCAACTAGTTTACTCTTTGTTGGGAGTTCAAATTCAATAGTTGAAGATAATCAGTTTATTGATAATTACGGGGCTGCTGTACTGCTTCATGATTCCGATAATATGGAGATTAAAGATAATTCTATCAGTAATAATATCTATGGGTTCTTCTTCGATCAAGATAGTGAGCTTAATCTTGTGAAGAGAAATGATTTTGTAAGTAATTTTTTGATAAAGACTCAAGTAAACACCTTCAATTCTCAAGCATTTGATAATGGATCAGACAATACCATCGTTTTCAACTATTGGAATGATTGGGTAAGTCCTGATGATGATAAGGATGGATATGTTGATATTCCTTATGAACTTGATGGATTTAGTAACAATCAAGATCCCTTACCTCTTGCCTCAGTTAACCCACCTTTAACACACCGTCTTACTAGCCCTCGATTATTATACCCTAATGGTGGAGAAATTCTTGAAAAAAATCTTATTATTGGCTGGTTACCAGCAATTGAATCATTTGATTCAAGTGTCTTTTATTCAATTTATTATTCAAGTAACAACGGTAAGGAATGGAGTTTAATCGCAGAGGACTTATTCGACAATGAATATTGGTGGGATACGAGATATCATTTTGATAGTTCGTCTTGCCTATTGAAAGTTGTAGCTAAAACTCCTGAAGGAATTACAGAGGAAGATATCACTGATTATGTATTTTCAATAAATAATGGCAACAAACCTCCCCCTCCTCCTCCCCCTCTTGAAATGAGGATTCTTCTTTTTCTGTTTTTCGCCCTTTCAGCAGTTGGAATTTTGAGACAAAGTCGGAAAACATAAAAATTATCATCAGTTTTGAAATATTCCTCTAATTTTCTAGAAAGGCTGAATAAATCAGTCCCTTTCGTTGATCATTGACTCTTCAGGACTGATTGTTATTAGTGGACCAAAAATTTCTTCTGCATCTTCTACAGCACTATTAAATGCATTTATATCCCCTTTCCAAATTCTTAATTCCTCTGCATATTTGTCCATGAACAAATTTGTCTGACAACTAGTACTTATCAGTCCAGGTCATGAAGAAAAAGGGTTCATTTTCGTCACATCCAAACACCATCCACAGCTAGGTTTCCACAATAAGTGTTAAAATGCGTATTCTGAAAGATTCAATTCGTTTTGAAGAAATTTAAGATCTTCTAGGATAGATGGCATAATTGGTATTCCCGTCTTTTCCCGCTCAATTTCCGATATATACTCTTTTTCACCTGCCGTGAAAATCCGATCCTGACCAGGTGCTTTTTTAGATTCTCGTAGTCCGCGGAGGATAGATCCACTTATCGTTTTGAATGTTTGTAATGGAAGGAATCCTTCAATATCTATAGCAAGGAAAAAATGTCCAAGTTTGTACCCTTTATCCAGAGTTAAATCTTTCATGAATGGTCCATCAGACAATGCGGCAGAGAGAATTTCTACAGCAGCTGCATAACCATATCCTTTATGACCACCCAATATTTCACCTGCTCCTCCAAGTGGGAGTAGTGCGTTGACTCCACTAATCAAATCCCCTAAGATCTGTCTACTATCGGTTGCAAGCTCCCCCTCATCTGTAGTAACCCATCCTTCAGGAACTGGTTCATTAGTGCGAGCTTTAACCTCAACCTTTCCCCGCTGAGTTATTGATGTAGCACAGTCGATTAAAAAAGGGAATTCCTCATCCGTGGGAACTCCAATGGTTAGTGGATTAGTACCCATCATTGCATCTACTCCAAATGTGGGAGCAATGGAAGGCCTTGCATTTGTACAAGTAATTCCGATCATTCCTTCCTTTATTGCCATTAAGGAATAATAACCCGCAATACCATAATGCGTACTATTTCCAACAGATACAGCTCCTGTTCCAAATTCTTTTGCTTTTTTAATAGCTAATTTCATTCCCCGATACGCTGCAACATGACCCATTCCGTGGCCCGCATCAATTCTTGCAGTAGTCGCTGTTTCCTTTAGGATTGTGAGGTTGGTCTTTGGGGATTGAACGCCTTGTACAATTCGATCATAATACATTTTTAAACGCTGACATCCGTGACTCTCTATCCCACGTAAATCACTTCGAATTAAAACATCCGCACAAATTTCAGCGTCCTTTACTGGCACATCTAACTTAATGAAAACATCTTTCATGAAATTGACAAGTGTGTCTGCAGGAATATACTGTGCTTCTTGCTTGTTCATTTACCACATACTCCGATCGTTGTTGCTTCACTGTTTAAGCTAAATTTAGCTCGTTTTTTACTTCCTGAAATGAAGCTTTTTTCATTATAAGATCTTTTAATGAACGGAGATTCTCTCGCGTTCCAATTAATATTACTCCTCTCAGTTTCTGATTCTTGAAAAAAAGTTTCCGATAGATTCCTTTATCAAAATCAAGAACTACTCCTTTTTCTTCCACCCCAGATTCCATTGTTACATCTCCTATTGATGTTAAGTCTATTCCTGCCACCTTAAGGGTTGTCCAAGGAACAGTTCCAGGATATTGGATTTCAGTCCCAAGGATATTTAGGGCTGCGATCCGTGCTTGGTCTATGGCGGTTGGAATGATACCAAATTTTGATCCTGGAAATGACCCTATATCTACAGCATCACCTGCAGCATAAATATTCTTCATCGAAGTTTTCATATGAGGATCTACACTAATCGCATATTTCCCTAATGTTAGTCCAGCTTTATTTGCAAGACTATTGTCATTTTGTATACCAGTCGCGTTGAGAAGGAACTCACATTTATACTTAGATACCCCAATTACATCTTTAATTTCAATGGTCATTTTCTCTCCATTTCTCTGAATTTTTTGACATGTGGAGTTAAAGAGAAATCGTGTGTCCAGAGATTTATCCAGAATTTTATTGAAGAAATATCCTCCTTCTCCATCCAATTGTTTTCTGAGCAAATAAGGAGATCTATCGATAATTGTGGGAGCTATTCCAATTTCTGAAAGTGCTTTTGCTAATTCTACAGATAACAATCCACCTCCCAGAATAGTTGCTTTCTTCGTCTCACAATTGAGAGCTTTTTTACGAATTTTCAATGCATCATCTATGGATCGTAAACAATAAACGGGACCATCATGAATGCCAGGAATGGGGGGAATAAAGGGTTTAGACCCTGTAGTAATGAGCAGTTTGTCATAAGATAATTTGGCACCGTCCTCTATAGTAACAAAATTATCCTTGTTTTCAATCCCCGTTACTCTTTTGTTAAGTATAAGATTAATGTTATGGTCAATATACCATTTCTTGGGATATCTAATAACGTTTTCTGGTTTTTCTCCCCGTATTATCTTGTAGATGATAGGACGGGGGTAAAAAGGATATGGATCTTCAGTAATCATCGTGATCTCCAGATCTTCCTCATTTTTGAGGAATGTATTCACCGCAGTGAATCCTGCATGTCCTGACCCTATGACGACCACTCGCATATACTTCCACCTTTGTAGGAGAAACCAAAAGTTTTCTGTACTTCGTATTCTAAGTAATTTTATCTAGAGACGATAAGTATCCAGTACCGTTTTTCTGATATGTTTTTTCTTTAAATCTAAAATATATTTGTAAATGAATAGAGTTGATTTTATAATTAGATCTATTTTGTTGAATTAAACGTAAAAAAAGATTTTGAGTCGATAGTTTGGTACCAGAAAATCCACAAGTTGCCTTTAGATATCCCGCTGATGTATTTCTTGAGGTAGGGAAAACATACTACTGGTGTACCTGTGGACGATCTAAGAGTAAACCATTCTGTGATGGGTCTCATAGAGGGACTGGGATTAAACCTCTCTCTTATCAAGTTAAAACATCTAAAACCGTTCATTTGTGCCAATGCAAATATACACAAAATCCTCCGATCTGTGATGGCTCACATAATAATCTTCCAGAACTGGATTGATTATTCAGAAATATTAGTCCAAGAACCCATCAATTTTCTATTTTAGTATTTATTTGAGGATTTTAATTGTTGTTTGAGTTCAGGTATTAATCCACCTGATTCCAATCGTCGTAATAAAAATGGTTCTAGAGGTTTAAAGTGAATCTTCTTAGAATTCTGTTCTAAAATATCTAAAAACCCTTTTCTTAAATTTATCTTAACAGATATTCCATTTTTTACCATCTTAGTGATATTTGGAACGGTTATGACTGGTAACCCTACATTGATAGCATTTCTGAAGAATATGGAACCAAAAGATTCTGCCACAATTGCTGCTATTCCAATGTACTTTAGCCCTGCAGGAGCTTGTTCCCGAGAGGAACCTGATCCAAAGTTTGTTCCCGCTACCAATATTGCCGGAAGTTCAAATTGACCATGTATTTTCTGAATTTTGTTTACAAATTCAGGATCTTGACCACTCATGACAAATTGAGAGAAATAACTTGGATTTGGATTGTCTAAATATTGAGAGGGCATAATCAGATCAGTATTGATGTTATCCCCGCATGTAATAATGATTCCAGTTATTGAAAGTATATCAGGGTATGCAGAGTTACTCATTGGTTCACCCCTGGATCAAAAATTCTTCCTGAGATGGCTGATGCAGCTGCTGTTGCTGGCGAAGCAAGATAGACATTTGTTGTTTCATCTCCTCCCATTCTTCCCTCAAAATTTCGATTAGTTGTTGATAATCCAATCATTCCCTTTCCCAAGAGGCCAATTGATCCCCCAAAACACGCATTACATCCAGGATAGATAATTTTGCATTCTGCATCCAGAAAAATTTTGATTAATCCCTCATTTTCTGCTTGCTGAAAGATGGAATGAGAACCAGGTGAAATAAGCGTACTTATTCTCACTGTGTTCGTTCTGAGGATTTTTCCAACTACTCGAAGATCCTCAATCCGAGAATTTGTACCACTTCCTATATAGATTTGATCTGGGACGATATCAGATAGTTCACAAGCTGGAACAACATTATTGGGTCGGTGTGGTTTTGCAACTAGTGGGATTACAGTCGTTAAATCACAGATTTCCTCCCTCTCATATATGGCCTCACTTCCCATGGTGACTGGTCTAGGTATACGCTCTAGATGAAGCTGAGTTAGAAATTGTTCTAATGTAGCGTCGAATGGAAAAATACCTGAAGTGGCACCCAATTCAGCCACCATGTTTGCCATAGTTTGCCTACTCGCAATCGAGAAGTCCAACGGACACGTGAATTCGACCGAATATCCCACAGCGAAATCTAATCCAAATTTTTTTAACAGAGATAATGCTACATCCTTTGCTGATGAATATCCCTGTAATTTTCCTTTTAAATTCATGCGGATAGCTGAGGGAACTGTTAACCAAGTTTTTCCAGTAATTAGAATTTCCAGTAAATCACTTCCTCCAATTCCCTGCGAAAAAGTGTTTAATGCACCATGAGTAGTTGTGTGAGAATCTGTACCCATAATGACATCACCAGGTGATACAGCACCGAGTTCCGCTAAGAGAATGTGACCAATTCCAGTACCAGGTTCGTAAAACGGTAATCCATGTTTTAAACAAAATTCACGGATAGATTGATGGAGATTAACATAAGCAGTATTTGTTCCTACACCCCCATGATCCATAAAACATTTGATCGAATCCCTACTCAAAGATCCATGAATTGAGCTGGCTTTTAAGATCTTCATTTTTGGGATTACTACAGCAGCAAGCATTTCATTAGTAAGAATTTGGTCAGGAGTAAGTTCAAGACGTTCCCCTGACTTAAACGTTTGACCTAATTTCTGTGAAAAGAGGCCTTCAGTCATGGTAAGGTATTCAGCTTTCCACTTTGTAATTGGTGTCAAGATGTTCATCTAAATTTCAATATAGTTATACATCCGATCTAATTGCATCAAGAAGTCTCTGAAGCATAATTGATATCTCTTTAGGATGATATGCAGGAGGGGAGAATGTACTATCGATTTTTATAAATGCAAGGGGGGGATTGGGGAAGTTATAATCTTTAAATTTAAGTTCCATCGTTTGCTTGTCCTTGCTTGGATCGAATAACTCAATTATGCTGAATGGATCATAAATTTTTTTCATTTCAATCATTAGTTGTTGGGTTTTTTTATCCTTAATAGAACCGATTATTACTAATTCAATTGCGCTCTCAATTAATCGTTGATTCGCAATTACAAATTCAGGTGGAAAGGGGGCTTCACGAGAAATACCAAAATTAGAATAATACGATGTGACACAATTCGTTGCTAATTCGCGATATGGACGATGAGTGGGATTTTCAGTTAAATGAGAAAGGGTCACAAGGCTGTTAACCATAAATGCATTATCACGAATTGGAAATAAATTCTTCTTTAAAGGACCAAAGTCTGTTTCTGGGATTGACACACGATCTTTGAAAAGATTGTTCTTTTGATCGAAGTAGTGCTCTATAATTAGGTTTACAAATGATATGGCTCTGTTTCGATAAATAACTCTTCCAGTAAAAGAATAAAGTTGAATAAAGAGATTCAGATACGCTGCTTGATCCTGGAGAAGAAATTGTTTATAGGGATGACGTTTACCTGAACTCAGTTCATGGGGGATACCATAAGGAGTTTCACTCTTTCTTAATCGCTTCAAAACACTGGATTTGATCTTATCCAATTCTTTCTTTGGAGTAGGAAGGTCTATTATCCCTTCCACTTCATATAATAAGCTTATAATTTCGCAGTTGCCCCTTGAGAGAAAGAGTTCATTTGTAAGGTCATATAGGGGATGAGCCAGTAATCCATAGTTAAATAGACCTTGCTTCTTATTCCATAAATCGCTCAGACAAAAGACCAGAGTTTCTCGAATTTTATCAAGATAATATGGATCAAGAGTCAGCTGATAGGAATGAAAAAGGGTTCGTGCGGCTGAAACATTATTTTCTAAAGATTTTTTGAAGGATAATACCGTTTTCCAGTCGCGATTTGCGCTTTCAAAGAACCCGCCATTTTGTTTGTCGAATAAACCTCGATATGTTGCACGAAGTGTTTGAATTATAATTTTAAGAAGTTCTTCATCTTGAGAACGTTGATGAAATAATAGTAGGAAGTCCAAAGCAGAACTTGGATAGATCTTATGTTTTTGAACTGCCCATCCACCGTACATCGAATCGTATGCACCTAATAATGCAGAAAGAGTGATTTCCGAAATTAAATCAATTTTTTCGTGAAATCTCTTGGCTTCTTCTTGAATTAGAGGTGAAAAATCTTGGAGAGTCAATACATCCTGAAATGGATCCTGAATCTGTTGGTCTAATTGTTTATACTGATGAAGATTTTTTAGGAATTGCGAGACAGAAAGATTGTTGCATGAACCAAGCAGATTTCCTTTAATTGCTTGAATTGTGTGGACAAGAAAGTTATTCCCAGCAAACCGTTCATACAAATCAGGAAACCTGTTAATATCAAGATGAAGAGGTAAGAAATTGGAAAATAAATATTCTTGCACTTCAGGGTCTGAAAGAACTGTTTGTTCAAAGGAATAACAAGCAGGGCAAAGTTTATCCTGAAAGAGAAAAACAATTGGTTTATTCTCTCTAAAAGATGTCATCCAAGTTTCTTTTGTTGGATGAAAAAATGTTGTTGCCATGCTTATCCATACCTTTGCACGTAAAACTGAACTGAAAAGTTTTTCTTCTTCTGCAGTATGAAGATTTGACTATAAAATTCAGGTATAAAAAAGAAACCAATCTGGATACAAGTAATTAGTGTGTAGAAAAATTTCTGAATTATTATTTCTCTGAAAATGCGAGTTTTCTGAATTCCTCGAAAGATATTACTTTCTTCCGCAGGCGGGATTCTTCAGCGGCAAAGGCTAGGATATGACTTTCAAGTGAAGCCTTTTTTCGATATTTCCATGTCATAGTCTCGCTGTATTTTAAATATCTCCAGGAAGTGAAATTAAAATGAAAAGAAGAAAAACATTTGATACTCTACTTATAAACTGACTATCGAATCTGGGTGAAATGTTTCCAGATAAAAATATCAATGTGGTATGAAATGGATAGAAATATACCAATCGAGGGTGGTACGGAAGAATTAAGATATATCATATTATTTCTAGTTAAGGCTTCTGTGTTACTTGGGGGATTTGGCATCATTGGTGGGGTCTAATTATGCATTACAACTAGTGAAACCGATTGCCTTGTAAAAGGACTTTTGTTAATTTATGGGACTTTACAAATTATAGTTGGGATCCCACGCTTTTTGATTTATTCCTCATACTCTTCAGGATTTGGTGCAATTTGGACACCTCAAATGCAAAGAGAAATTCAGCGTGATGAAAGGAAAAGGCAAATAACAGGATGGACTCGGGCAGCTACAGGAGCAGCTATGATTGTATTAGGCCTCTCAACTTTACCACTTTACATCAGCCTGTTTGTATAAAAATTCATAATAATACTAGCTAGCTAAGAGGATTTTTGATTTGTAAGAGTCAAACGGTGCTGAGAGTTTATTATTATCTGATAGCTAATCAGTGGTTTTATAGAATTACTAACAACACATAATTGCGGAACTTTTTCACACGCTCTTTCAAGTAGAAATTCATCTCCAGTTACCTCAAGTCGGCATTTAATGTTTTCAAATTCATAGTTACTAGCCTTAATAAGACGAAGATCCCCAGAAACACTTACTTCGAGAGTATTTGGAGCAGTTCGTAGTGAGTCACAAATATGTAGAAGTGTGGTCAATGTACATGTAGCAATTGCGGATAAGAAAAGATCTTCGGGAGAAGGTGTTCCAATTCCACCTAATTCAGGGGGACAACTAAAAGGAACGAGTTCAGGATAATTTGTTGTGAGAAATGATCCTTCCTTATCTTTTTTCCAAGTAGCAGTTGTGGAGAACTGCATCTTTTCTGTGAGTTGTTTGATACGCATAATGTATGTTTAATGAAAAGAGGAGTTTAATAACGTGCTGGAAAAACAGATTCACTGAGATATCCCTATAGACTATTTTTCTCACGCGAAACTAGTGGGATTAATATTGAAATTACATTTCCGTCATCTGAGGATGAAAACGAATGAAAAAGTGAATGAAGTCCTTGAAACTAGAAACTCACTTCTTCTACCGTTTTATGCATAATCAGAGGAAGAGTTCCTGATAACAGATATACAGGGGCAAGTGGGATGTAAAGAAGCATTATAAAAAGCTCTAAATCGATTGGGAGAATGGAAATGGACAGAAAAGCCGTCGAAAGAAAAATCGTTGTTACTCCGAGAACTACAAAGGAAAATGTCTTGAGTTTTAGAATCCAATTTTGTACTTCATACCTTTTCGAAAATAGCTCAACTGAGATTTCTCGGTCAGTATTAAATCTTTTTGCAAGGAAGATAAAAACAAAATAATAGATAGCTTCAAACCCTCCATCAAGAGTTGAAATAACCTTAGCTAAAAGATTATTGTAAACAGGTGTGAGTTCAGCAAATGTATAGTCGAGAATTACAAGCCTATCATTCATAGCTTGTATAGGCCACAATATTGCAACGCCATCCAGATAAAACAAGTCCATAACAGCGTGTATCGCCATTCCCCCAACAAAACCTAGAATAAATGGAATTAAATCAGGAAATTTATCAGACCAAAATCCTGAGATGAGTAAACAACTGATCAATATAATAGCCATAACAATAAAGCTATGCGTTACTGATCTATGGAAGAAAATGGTTAATTCTAGGTCTTGTGTAAAAATAAATAAAATAATGCTACCTAGTAAATCTAAATCAGGAAAAACAGATCCCCATGCAATCCCTACTTTTCCTGCTTTGGATTTAACCTTACCTGCGAAGAGTAAGCCGAGAAGACCATGAAAACCAGTTGGTGGCATGGTTGAATTTGTCTGACAACGAAATATAAAAGTACTCTTCAGACCAAAATCAGCCTCATTTTCACTACATTCGCCACTTTCATGAATCTCTCTCTCTCTCTTGTAAAGTTATAAACACGAGGACTCACAATGAGGTGGGAATACGTACCAAAAAACACCCTCATCCACAGTTGGCCATCCGAATTCAAATGAAACCGCGGCCAATTTTTACCGATTTGTGTGCGTGTGCAAAGAATCTGTACAATCGGGCAACATATGTGGTACGACAAACATTCTTTCAGACAGGTAAATGGGTGCAATATACCACCCTGTATCATCGGCTTAAGGCCGAACCAGTGTATTTAGCCTTAAAAACCCTCTCCGATAGTTACCTTCCCCAACAAGTTCTACGGCCGGTAGAACAAACCTGGCGGAGCTTTTTTAATGGGTTAAAAGCGTGGAAGAAGGATCCAACCAAGTTTCAGAGTCGTCCCCGAATCCCAGGGTATAAACCCAAAAATGGGCTCCATATGCTGAACTTTCCCCGCCCTCGGGTCCGAATCCGTGAGAACCAGATTCTGTTTGCTCGAAATCTCATGCTTCGCGGGTTTCCCACCTTTCCGCTGGGAACACTGCCTCTTACTGCCGAGACCTGTATCGGTGCACGCTTAGTTCCGTTTTATGATCGATTTGTGGTAGAAATTCTGTATGAAGTGCAAGTACATCACTTTCCCACCTCTGATTCCCCTCCTCGAGCGATGGGGCTAGATCTCGGCCTTAACAACCTCGTAACTTCGTCAGACGGGTTACTCGTCAAAGGCGGGGTAGTTAAGGCAATTAATCAGTGGTATAATAAACAACTTGCCCATTATCGGTCGCTAGCTAACATTCACAAGCAACAGGTTACTACCCGTCGGATTCAACGCCTCTCGCGTGTTCGGACGAATAAGCTCCGTGATGTCTTTCATCAAACCTCTCGGTAGATTATCTCTTACTGTGTGCAGTAAAATATTGATACACTAATCATTGGTTATAATCCTCTTTGGAAACAACACTGTAACTTAGGAAAGCGAACTAACCAGTCTTTTGTTCACCTTCCTTTTCTTCAATTCGTTAAAATGCTCGAATATAAAGCCAAACTTGTTGGGATGACTGTAGTCCGTGTGAACGAAGCTCATACCTCCCAACAATGTAGTCAATGTGGGTGTGTAGATAAACGCAATCGTAAATCCCGCGGGTGCTTTGTATGTCGAGCGTGTGGGTTTTTCCTGAATGCAGATTACAATGCGGCTCGGAATATTCTTCAACGGTATATATGTAAGTTTAAAGTAGTCCCTATGGTTCCTACACCTTTTATGGTGTCGGGCCTGCCAGATAGCGGATATGTGACTCATCCTGTCCAGAACTTTGTTTCCAAAGTTGTCTGACAAATTTAGTCATGATTGGAACCATTAAGCAGAGTGATTATGAAGTGTAATAAACATCATTAGATATACTAATTTTTTCTCTAAAAGAAAGGTGGTAGAAGAATGATAGATTTTTCGCTTACAGAAGAACACCAGATGCTCCGTGACAGTGTTCGAGACTTTGTTGAACGTGAAGTTGGACCAATTATTAGTGATTATGATAAACGACAGAAATCAGTTTATCCCCAAGTACTTCCTAAAATGGGGGAACTTGGGATATTAGGTGTGTGCATTCCTGAAAAGTTAGGAGGTTCAGGATTAGATTATCTTGCGTTGGCTATCGTAAGCGAAGAATTAGAGCGAATGGATACTTCATTACGTGTTATTATGTCTGTACACACAGTATTAAGTAGTTTATCCCTTTACCAATGGGGAACAACGGAACAACAAGAGAAATACCTCATTCCTCAAGCAAAAGAAAAAAAATTGGGGCATTTGGTCTTACAGAACCAAATACTGGATCAGATGTGGCTAATCTAAAAACAAAAGCTGTCGTTGAGGGTGAAGAATTTGTGGTGAATGGCGCCAAACAATGGATAAGCCTGGTAGAAGTGGCTGATAATTTTCTTATTTTTGCAAAATTAGGAAAAGAAAAAGGATATCGTGGGATTGCCGCATTTATTGTCGAAAAGGAGTTTTCAGGGGTATCAACAACTTCTTTCCATGATAAATTGGGTATAAGAATAGGAGATACAGGTGAAATTATCTTACAAGATGTTCGAGTACCCAAAGAAAATCTCTTAGGGCAAGAAGGCGAGGGTTTTAAAATCGCGATGTCGGCATTAGATAATGGTCGGTTTACTGTTGCGGCTGGGGCATGCGGTCTAATTAAAGCTTCAATTGACGCGTCAGTTGAGTATTGCCATGAAAGAAAAGCTTTTGGTCAGGAAATTGGGAAATTTGAATTGATTCAAGAACATTTAGCGTATATGCAAGCAGGTTATGACCAATCACAACTTCTTGTTTACAAGTGTGCCTGGATGAAAAATCAAGGACTTCAAAACACACGAGAGACTGCAATAGCGAAGTGGCAAGCAACGAATCATGCATCTGATGCAGCAAATCGGGCTATTCAAATCCATGGGGCAAAAGGGTATAGTGGTGATTTTCCTGTTGAACACTACTGGCGTAATGCTCGAGCAAATACTATTCTTGAAGGTACAAATGAAATTCAAAAACTGATACAAGGGTCATTCCTTCTTGGGTACCGTAAACCCACCTCTTTGAGATGCACACTCCCTGCGTATGAATACGATTCCTAAGATACTAGAATTCAGCGGAGAGTTTGACTAGTTAGTTTTATAGTAATTAATTTCCAGAAATCATGTGACCTCGGGAATATGATACTTAAACGGGACTAGATGTAGAAAATGTTTAGAGCGGGAAGAGTAAGTCGCATGTTACAGCATGGCATGCCTGAAGGCTTCAAAGGCGTATTTAAAATTAGTATAGTCGGATCTACAGGATCAGGAAAAACAGCTTTTATGAAACGGATTCTTGGGGATCTTTTTAAACCTCAATCCGATGTTGTGAGACGCTCTAATACAGAAAATAAAGTGGATTCAACTCATACCTGGTTTCGTGTCGGTGCAGCCAAATCTCAGGAACAAGAGTCCACAACAACCCTTTCACTAAATAGCGCAGGAATCTTGCTTGTCCGTACGTTGTTTAATTCTATCGAATTTCATGGACCAAACGAAGTAGAAAATCTTATGCAAAGAGACGATATTGAAGAAATATACAAATTAAATTTCTTTGATAACGCAGGACAGGAACGATTTGACTTTATGCCTGATATTACGATGCGAGGGAGTGATGCAGTGATCATCATTGTTGATGGGACGAATATGAGTAGTGTCGGAAAAGTAAACTACTTTTTAGAGCTAATTCGAGATGAAGAATCTCGGAAAAATGAAGAGAATAGTATTCCTATCATCATCCTGTTGAATAAAGCGGATTTGCTAGAACATGGTTGTTATATAGGTCTTGATAGCATTAAACACATGATTAGTGCACGTGCGAACCTTCATGAAACTTCTATGGTTACGGGAGAAGGAGTTGATGATTCTATTAGAACTTTAGTTTCCCATTTACATGATAAATCTCATAGTAACTAATTTATTCTTTGAAATAACTTATCATAAGAAAGATACCAGCAATCAGAATAATTCCACCTCCGATTGTTCCCCCAACTATTCCTAATACGATTCCGAAAACTCCCCAAGTGAATAACAGATCTATTTTTTGAGGTTCTTCTGCCAAATCAGTATACCCCTTAACCCCTATTAATCCAGAAATAAATGTGATCAGGCTAGATAATATCCATCCTCTGGTACCTAGTGTACTCACAGTGAGAGTGATATTTAACGTATCTAAATCAATTCCACTGATGAAATTCGCTTCAGTTAGAAGATTGATAATGAAAAAAAGACCCGCAAAGACAACCATCACTACACTACCAATAACAAGCAATATTCGACCAATTCTTCCAAATAACAATATTCAGTTCCTCTCTTACTTGATTGATGATTCCTATACAAACTTAACTTAAAGAATTTCTATAACGGTTACTCGATAGTTTAATGTAATTCCAGCTAAGGGATGATTAAAATCTAATGTCACTTCAGTGTCGGTAAAATCAAGAACTTTTGTAGGTATTTCATTTCCAGTTGGATCTGTCAAAATCAAAAGAGATCCTATTTCTAATTCATTTTTTGTTGGTAATTTCTCTCTTGGTATTAACTCAATTTTCTCAAATCCATATTCTCCATAGGCATCTTGAGGAGATAATCTAATCAATTTTACCTCCCCTACTTCCATACCATAAAGTGCGTCTTCAAATGCATCTAAAAATTTCCCCTCCCCTACTGTTAGCTTCATAGGAAATCCGTGGTTCTCTGTACTATCAAACACTTGTCCATCATCGAGATATGCTTCATATTCGATACGAATTCTATCTCCTTTTTGAACAGGCATGATAATAAAGCCTTCATTCATTGATGTGTCCAGATCAATTTTGCAGAAGTATTGACAGCTTCAACTCGACAGAACGCAAATCTTTCAAATTGGATAATAGATCCAGGTTGAGCTTTTAGAAGATCTGGTTCAGCTATTCCGTTAAGATATGTACCGTCTGTTGTTAATATTGTAGTGGGTACACCTGTTTGAATAGGTGTCCATTGAATCATTGATGCTTTTCCCTCACGAGCCGTCTTAACATCCAAACTATGATATACAGCCGTAATTCCCTTCTTTGTCTTAGATGTGACCGTCACATTCATTAAATCTTTCAATCTGATAAGTGTACCCTTTTTAACAGACTTTATATCATCATAGGAAAGGTTCACCTGAATTTCATTATGTTTTACGTTTATATCTATCAATCGGGTTCCTCTTTCAGGAAATTCAGGATGGATACAAGGGGTAGCAGAGGGTACATCGGTCGGTGTATTCTTTATTGTACAAACCACAGGGTTGATAGTAAGAAAATATCTATCCGCTTGGGAATCGATTAGCTTTCTATTCACAGAATAAATTTGATCAGGTGAAAAAGTGACATCTACGGGATTCATTCCAATTGCGAGTAGAGATTTTCTGATAGCTTCAGCTTGAATGCCTCGTCGTTCGAGTGATTGAAGTGTCCATGTACGGGGATCAGTCCAACCTTCATACTCACCAGACCGTATTTTTTGAGCAGCTTTACTTTTGCTAAGTTGCAAATCCTTGAGTTTCATCCTTCCATAAAGATTGATGGAAGGTTTTTTCCAATTAAATATATCCCAGATCTTTTCTTCAAGGACTCCTTCCTTCCGTAAGTCTTTTCCTCTTATAATATGTGATATTCTGAGCTCGTGATCATCTATTCCCCATGAAAACTCAAGAAGAGGCCAGACTCGGTATTTTGATCCGACTCGTGGGTGTTCTCGTTCTGAAATACGTAACATTACTGGATCACGGATGGCTGGATCAGGAGTATCCATTCCTGTTTTTAACCTGACAACAGCGCCTTGCTCAGGGTAGGTTCCATCAAGCATCTTTTCCCAGCGAGCTAAATTATTTTCCTTACTTAGAATACGACACGGACATTCTTTTTGTTTGACCTTGTATTTTGTACGCCAGACCGAACCATCACAATCACAAACATATGCCCGTCCTTTTTCTAGAATTTTCACACAGTAATCATAGAAGAGCTGAAGCCGATCGGATTTATAATAAGTTTTGTGTACTTTGACATCTAAAAGGGCTAATCCTTCAGGTATCGAATCATAGGCACTAGGATCAATGATTTTTGTTTTTGACCCAATAGTATCATCGAACACTAAGTACAGGTTACCATTGTACTTTTTCGCGAGATAATCATTTAATACAACCATACGGCTGTTACCAATGTGCAGTGGCCCTGACGGATAAGGAGCAAGTCTTAATGCAACATTTTTAAATCTATCAAGATTAGGAAGTTCAATCTTGACTTCCTTTTTCTTTTTCTCTTGGGATGGTAAGCTCTGTGGATCGATTTCAAGTAAAGCCTCTTTTTGTTGATCCAAGTTCATCGCATTAACCTGTTTAATTGTGATATCAATCATAGGGCGTATTTCAGCGATTAAGGGTTTGATAGCTTTGGGATCTGATTGAATTATTGCACCTAATGTCGATTTTGAATCAGCTTTACCTTTGTATTTAATAGCATTAATGAGACAATGTTTTAGTACTAATTCATCGAGTTCCAATTGATCTACCTCAAGAGAAGAAAGGATGACTGTATTTATGTATGGTATTAGCCCTTTTAAAGTAAGTATCTAGTAATAAAAGAAAGTAAATTTTCAAAAAGTGGAAATAATTCCTTCTGACAACCGGTATCATGCCCGTGAAGGTGCTCAAAATCTATGGAAAAACTATCTATTGAAAAAATTATCTCTCAAAGCCTTGAAACCTTTAAGAATTGCCCAGATCATGAAGATTGTGAAAACTGTAAGAAACACGTATGTGTTAGCATCGTTGCTGTCGCTGATTTTCCGAGTAAATATGGAACATTCAAAATAATAGGGTTTGTAAATAACAAAGACAAGGAGGAACATATTGCTATAATGAAGGGAGATGTAGTTAACAAAGAGCATGTGTTAACACGAGTTCATTCCTCCTGCCTCACTGGTGATGCATTAGCATCGTTACGCTGTGATTGTGGACCTCAACTAGGAACTGCTTTGAGTATGATAGAAAAGGAGGGAAGTGGATTAGTGATATACATGCAACAGGAAGGGAGAGGAATTGGCTTACTAAATAAGCTTCGAGCTTACGCTCTACAAGATGAGGGCTATGATACCTATGATGCGAATGTTGTCCTAGGATTCGGTCCTGACCCACGAGATTATGAAATATCAGGAGAAATGCTTCGTACACTTGGAGTAAATAGTGTGCGTTTGATTACAAATAATCCCGATAAAATTAAACAGCTTGAGCAGTATTTACCGATAACTGAACGTGTACCCCTCGAATTACCTCTCACAGAGCACAATTTGAAATATATGGAAACAAAAAAACAACGGTTTGGGCATTATTTAACAATTTTCCGTCCATATAATGACCCAAAATAGAAATTACCCCTCTTTTTGTAAATAATGGTGATCAATAATATGGACGCGATTACTGGTTTTGTAGATTTATTAAGCGACCTTTTCTGGGTATATTTGTTTATTTTACTAGGAATATTATGGAGATTTTCCCCCTTTTACAAAAAGAGCCATGCAGATAACATCACTAAAGTCATTATTTCAATATTCTTCCCAATTTCGATAATTTCGTCATTTGCTAAAGTCGAAACAT
>DXJL01000194.1 GCA_019057635.1 Candidatus Heimdallarchaeota archaeon | reverse complement strand
CTACTAAGCCCTGGAATCTACAACAAATTTGCTTGTTTCCCGTTATTCGAATATCAAGAAGGTACATAGCGCGTCATTTTAGGTATAACCCCATGAGATCGGTTGAACACTCTGTTAATCATGTATTTTAATCTCTGCCCCCTTTTCCTAAGATATCTTGCCTTCTCTTCTTTCCTTAATGTCATCTTGTCCTAGTTGTCCATATCTGTCAATCTTTCCGACAACAATATTGACCCCCGAGTAGTTTTAGCTCCGAATATTTTATAAACCACCAGATATCCTAAAGGAGAGGGAGAGGTTTTATGGATTTTAAATTGGATCAAGTAAGATAAGAGACAGGATGATTTCTTTAACATTTAAATCTAGAGTGGATAATATTGAAAGATAAATGGCAGGTTGTCCCGAAACGTGTAGGACGAAGTAGAAAGATTATCGTTCGTAAATTTGAGCCTGAGGAGATTTTCATTGAATTTGAACTAAATGTAAATGATCCTTCTTCAACTCAAGAAGCTATTGAAGCTGCAACACAATTAGCAATTTCTTATCTTGATGAAGAAGAAAAAAAGCTTCGTAAGCCCCAAAAACTTCAAACAGGAGTAAAACAGTCTAAACAGAAGCTTAAAGAAGAATTCAAATTAGAAATCACAGATGAAGGAAAAAAATTAGGTAAATTCAGAATTAACAAATCTGAGGATCCTCAATTTGAAAATTTCATCCATTTATGGCTTGAAATTGATAATCAAAAGATTTATGTTGGTTATCTTAGAAAAGATACTGGGGATTTCACTATCAAGGACAAAAATAAGGATACCTTAGAAAAATATGGAGTGAAAAGAGGGAAGCATTTTAGAATAATACAAAAATAATGTAACATAATACAAAAATAATGCTGGGATGAGAAATTGGAACGACAAAGTCGACACGCAGGTAGTTGGTATGAGGGATCCGAAAAAACCTTAACGCGACAAATTCGCAATTTATTTCTTGATAAGCAATGGGGGTATGGGAAAGATCCTCTGGAAGATTTAGAAAATAGGAATGTTGACCCAAATCTCATAGGAATAGTCTCTCCCCACGCAGGGTATGTGTATAGCGGATCTATTGCATCTCATGGCTTTGCAGAAGTATATAAGCGAATAGAAAAGGTTAATACCATCGTGATATTAGGGCCTAATCATCAAGGATTGGGTGCACCAATTTCATTTTATCCAGAAGGACATTGGCGTAATCCTCTTGGATCTGTGAAGGTTGATACTGAATTCGTGGAATATGCTAAGACCTACGATTTTGGATCAATCCAGAATCGAATTGGGTTCGAGCGAGTCGCACATGTAAATGAACATTCAATAGATATACAATTGCCTTTTTTGCAATATCTTTACAAAAATGAATTTGAGATAGCACCTATTTGCCTAGGAGATCAATCCTTTGATTCAACAGTATCCACTCTTTCCACTTTTTTGAGTAATTATATAAAATCACATACTGAAAAGCGTATTCTAATAGTGGCTAGTAGCGATTTCTCACATGAAAACAATTATGATCTTGTTGTTAAGAATGATAGAGCAATGTTATCCTATTTAGAGTCAATGAATCTCAAAGAGGCAGAACAGTTTCGAAAGAGAATAAGAATGACAATGTGTGGATATGCTCCGATATTTATCCTCATTCAAACTGCAAAAAACCTGGGTACTACCTCTGTACAAATCCTGAAATATGCTAACAGTACTGATATACGCCCAGGAGGGGATTATACTGTTGGTTATGCTAGTATTCTAGTTAGGTCATCATAAATAGCCCATTTATAGCCAAGTGTACGCAGGAATTAAGAAAATGAGTTCTAATATCTTAGTAATTGGTAAAGTCGCGTATAAATTAAAATTTACGATTTTTAGTGATTTTAAGACCTTCACCGAATCAACTACGCTCCAAGCTGGAGAAGCAAAAAGAGAATTTGATGGAATGGCCTCTAATATCGTATATGGGTTGACAGTGCTAGGTAGTTCACCAACTCTCACTTCTATTGTAGGTAAAGATTTTGAATGGGATTTAAAACCCTATTTTGAGCAGTTGGGAGTAAAATTAAAGCTGTTTCAGGACTCAGAAAGAGAAACTGCATGTAATTTTCATCTGATGGACGAGAAAGATCAGTATATAAGAGTACAGCAGAATAATTGCTATAATTATCTTGCAGAGCAATCTATAAATGTTATAGTGCCTCCTAAACTTCTTGATCAATTCAGCGTGATATTTGTTGGAACTGGAAAGGTTGAAGCAGATGTTAAATTTCTGAATTATCTCCATGAATCAAACAAAGGTATTCCTATTGTATATTCCCCCGATGGGAATATTAGAGAGGTTTCCCAATGGAGGGTTTCCCAAATATTAGAAAAAGTATCAATCTTCGTATGTGAAGAAACCGAATTGCAGTTGCTAGAAGAGAAGGCAAAAGTAACTCGTTCTGATTTCTTTCAAAAATACCCCCGTCTTAAATATATTATATCCATGGTAAATCGCTCTAAAGTAATAGTTCATGCTAAAAACATGAATATTAAAGTAACAGAAGGGCCGATCACGGATGAAATATCCAATGAAGGTTGGCAAGATGCTTTTCGTGCGGGATTAATTTTTGGAGTGTCAAAAAGGAAACCAATTGACGAAACCGCTAAATTAGCAGCTTCACTAGCTTCTTATTTTGTGGAATCACAAGGCCATCATAAATACTCACCTAGTGTAGAACAAGTGCAATTACGAGCTTTTGAGGTGAGGACTATCAAGAAAGAGATCAAAAACTAAAATTTTCTGACTATCCCGCAATTCCTCTTGCTGTCGCTCCGTGACTCCATAACGAAATCTGCTTGAAATTTACAAATTCAAGACCTATCTCTTTTAATTCGTTTCTTACAATCATTTTTATGCGGTTGACGATAACAGGCCTTTGATTAACAATTTCGTCCTCTTTTATATCCTTGAGTATCAAATCAATATGTCTTTGAATTTGAAAATAAAGAAAAACATTAACAGAGTCAAGATCTAGGTTTCCTCGCGTAACCTGTGAAAGCAAATCTAAATCTTTTGTATGATAGCTCAGAACTCCTCTAAGATCAATCTCTACATTAGTGCTATGAGAAATCCGTGAATAGGCGAAATCAAGCGAGTAAATACAATACTCTTTAATTTCCATATGTAACTGCATCCAATGGATTGATGTTATTGGTTTGCATTTTATAAAGATAGATCATCTATCAATTCTGTAAAAGCGAATTTATCCACATCTACGAGTCCTTTATCGGTGATCTTCAAATGTGGAATTACTGGTAGTGCCATGAATGATAAGGCCATCAGTGGTTCATCAAAACTTGATACTCCGTCCGTAAAAATTCTATTAATTACCTCTAACTCATGGAGTAGAATTTGATAAGATTGAGTACTCATTAAACCGCCAAAAGGAAGGGAAACTTTGCCAACCTTCTCATCAGCAATAACGACATAACCACCTTTTATATTTTGTAGTAGTTTGACAGCTTCTATCATAGTTTCATGATTCGTGCCAGCCACTAACAAATTGTGACTATCGTGTGCCACAGTCGTAGCCATAGCAAATCGCTCTGCGGTTATCTTGAATCCTTGAATGAATGCATTAGAAATATTACCGTTCACACCATATCTTTCAAGAACAGAAATAGACAGTATATCTTCTTTTGGATTCGGTCGAATCCATCCATCCCTTACTTCTAAATTAATATGCTTTAGATCAGTTAGAACTGAATTCGGAATTACACCTATAACCTTTACGGAATACATGTCATCATTGAGTGAAGTTTTTGCTCTCAAGTGTTCTGATGAGGGAGGAGTCATGAGTTTTATTGTGTCTTGAGCCCAATCAGGAAGAGAAGTTAGTGAAAACTCCCACAAGACCTCTTTGTTTGAATAAACTATTATTCCATTGGAAATAACCGTTGAGACTTGCATATCTTTTAAATCATCTAAAAGCACAACATCTGCAATTTTTCCTGGGGCAATCGAACCAATTTCATTATGGAGATCTAGGTATGTGGCTGCATTAATAGTTACCATCTGAATCGCAGTTAAAACATCTATCCCTTCTGTAACAGCCATTCGAATATGAGAATTCATATGACCATTAGCCACTAGATCAATGACATTTCGATCATCAGAGCACAGTGTACAATTGCGTAAGTCAAGATCTTTGTCTTTAACGAATTTTAACACATTGTGAAGGTCTTTAGTGAAGGATCCCTCTCTTGCCATGGTAGTCATACCCTTCCTTAATTTCTCTTGTAGTTCTTCCCCTGTTGTACTTTCATGGTCAGATTTTATCCCTGTTGCAATATAAGCATCTAAATCTCTTCCTGAAACACCTGGGCTATGACCATCAATTACTGAAAGCTTTTTTCCTAGAAGTACCTTATTCAGAACGCTATCATTCTTGGCTAAGACGCCTGGATAATTCATCACTTCGCCTAATCCATAGAAACGTGGTTCATTCTGAATCATATCTGCGATCGCATGATCATCTATGGTAAAAGCGGTTGTCTCAAGTCCAGGGGCAGCAGGAACACAGGAAGGAATTTCAATTAATAGACGTAATGGCTGTTTTTCTGCAAGATCAAGAAGAAGTTTGAGGCCTTCCTCTCCCAATGCATTGCCTATCTCATGAGGATCCATTATCACAGTTGTTGTTCCATGGGGGACAACTAACTTGGCAAATTCAGATGGTGGAAGCATGGTACTTTCAATATGCAAATGAGATTCGATAAATCCAGGAGAAATATATTTTCCTTGGGCATTAATAATATTATTACTATTTGCTGGATCAAGAATGCCTGGTTCTGCCACATTAGCTATTCTATTCCTATAAATTGCGACATCAGCCAAATACGTCTCTCGTGTGATAACATTGACCAGTGTCCCGTTTTGAATAAGAATATCAGATGGAATTTCCCCTCGTGCACATGAAATCAACTCTTTAAGGAACGATATATCCAAGTAAATCACCAAAAATTGGTAAAGAAGAAAAATCTAATGGAAAAACTTTGTTATAAGGTCAGCAAGAGCCTCGGCCGTAATTTCTGTTCTTTTGTTGATTGACAATGAAATTGCGTTTGCTTTTCTTGAAAATTGTACGAAATCTTTGATATTATCGAGAATCGCTTGTTTCAGCATTACTGGGAGGCTTAGACGAAGGAATGCCTTATTCCGTTCTGCTGTTTGGTCCATATTATAATCAACAATGCTAATTAATTCTTCAGTTCGTGAGATTAAACTATGAAAATCATCTTTGATGACTGTTACTACAGAATCTTCACATTCTTTATTCTCTTCGAGTGCGAAGACCTCTTTCATTGTTGTCGTCATTGGATGTAGAACGTTCTCCACAAATGTCGCTAGTGATGTTTCTAGCTGCGCTTCAAAATCAATCTGGAGAAAGTTATTGAGAGCAACAAAGTAATCTTTCCGCAAAGGACGTAATTCTGCAGTAGTAGCATATAGATTCTTGTCCGCTCTTCTAATGGAAATTGGGTAAACATCTCCTCGAAATAATTCTAAGTACCCAGTCTCAGGAACATCCTCTGTAATGAGTGTATAACCCTCAATCAGCTGAGCGAATCCCTCGAGAAACTCTACTGTGGCCATTGGCATTAATTCCAGCGGATAGTCGTCATCAGGACTGATACGAAAATTAACATCGGTTATAGGGGAATTGAAAGTAATAACATCAATCGTTTGTAGGGAATCATTATGATTGATAGTGAAACTTATTTTTTCAGGAGTTACACTAAATGATTTAAGTGTTTCAATTCCTGGCAGATTTAATTCTCTTGTTATTGTTCCTTGAACCGAAATGGGGGGATATAACATGAAATGCATGCGGAATTCTCCAAATTACTTTCTTCAACGAGAAACGTTTACGAGTAATATATTTGTTTTTTCCCCATTTCAGTGTATCGCTTAGAAAGCATTAAGTAATTATTCTTCTGGTTTTGAAAGTAGATCAGCTAATCCACTTGTTTGAAGCCAATCACGATCAGTTTTTTTCATTCGTGAAAAATTGTTTCTCTTTTGAGAACTTCCTCGTTTCTTGTGACTTTTATTGGATGTTTCAAGCATATTTTCAAAGAGATGTAATGTTTCCTGAACAGTAATTTCAGTAATACGATCAAGAAACCAAGGTTCCAAACTACTTTTCCGTTTATTTTTCAACCAGCGAAAATTTCCATCAAAGAATATAGTCATTCCCCAATCTTCAGGATTACGCTGGATTCGTCCATGGGCTTGTTGAATAGTGATTAGTACATCATTTTCAAGGAAATTAGGATACTTTTTTACCTTTCTTTGAACAATTGGGTCAAACATCATTGGGAAAGGAACTTTGGGGATCAGACATAGACGTGCTAAATCATCATCTAGTGAAATCCCCTCCCAGGCCGACGGTGTAATTAAAATATCACCCTTTTTTGCATCAATGAATGATTTGACAGCGGTATCAGATTTTCCTGCTCTATGAGTTATAACTACTAATCCATTTGCACGTGCTAAACCCTCCATTAACCGTGCAAGTTCAAAACTTGATGCTAAAATAAGTCCACGTTGTTTATTCTTATACAACAAATTCATAAATGGCTGAGCGTACTTTTGGATGAATTCAAAGGTGTATTTTTTCTTATTAGAATTTGCAGTAGAAAGATTTTTCGCCTCTTTAAGTAATACGAAGGGATGATTATTTTTATCAAACGCAGAAGATTCTTTTATATACAAACAGTGTTTTGGATCCATTCCAAGTAATTTCGCTAGATATTCACCATCTCCGATAGTAGCAGACATAAAAAGGTTTTTTCCTCCTCGAAATAATTTGGAAAATATGTAAGCAATGTCGAATGGCTGAACAGTAAGCTTTAGTGTACCTTTAGATCTATCTCTCTGAAGAAAAAAAGCCAAGTCAGCTGAATTAGGATTCTCAATAAGATCTGATATCGCTGTAACTAGTTCAGTTACTCGCTTTAACTCCCTCAGGCTATCAAGGCTGATAGAATCAGGACTTGTATTCATCTGCTTTGCGATAAATAGCTCTTTTTTTGCTAATACCCCCTTTAACATACGAAGAAAATCTAATCCTTCTTGTAAATCGATTTCTGCGAACTGTTTTTCTTTTAAAAGAGTTTTTTCCCAGTTACGGAATATTGCTAATGATTTTTCGTCTTCTGTAAGCGATCTTAGCAATGAAAAGCTTATTTCAACTCGCACTAAGGTTTCTAAATTTAATAGATTATGTGCCTCATCGAATATTCGAAAAGTGGCTTTTTCTTCTCCCAAATCTACATATTTAAATACCCACCAATTAAGAATCCTAACTTGGCTTTTTCTAATCAGCCGTCGAGCGTTGAGGAGAGGACAACGTTTTCGAGATCGACAAGTTCTTGCGTACGGTGGGTTAAAAGCACATGGTGAGATATTAGCACCAGATTTAATGATAGGACAATAATAGGCTGCTCTTCCCTTTAAGAGAGCAACAGAAAACCCATGTTTCCGTCCATACTTTTGTAATACAGAATACCAAAAGTCTTGATGCATTTTATACGGGACAAGAATATCAATCTTCCCATTGGAATTTGTGAGAAGATAATTGGATAACAAACATGCCGCAATATCTGTTTTTCCTGAACCCGTGGGTAAAGAGCAAAAGAAGGAAGAGTATCTTGACCAATTCTCTTGAATTTGAATATATGTTCTCTGCTGTTGAGGTCTTACTGTGGGGTGAATAATCAGGTCAGAAATGACAGAATTCAACGGTATTCTCCATAGAAACTATATTCTAGTAAGTATTCAAAACTTTCTTGCTTTTGGTTATAAGAAATAAACGTAACAATGATCAATCTTTCAGTTTGTTATTCTAGAATACAGAAGAAAAACTGCCCATTAATTTCGACGAAAATATTTACGAAAACGAGCCGTTTTACTCTTTGATTGTTCCAATTCATCAATTTGTTCGAAAATCTGTTCATCCTTATGGTGAATCGCCTTTAAATGAGTAAGGGCCTCGTCTTTCTCTCCATTCTGTAAATAGAAGTCAGCTAAAAGTCTGTTGGTGACTTGATCATTAGGATTAATTTTCTGACTCTGTTGTAATTTTAGGATTGCTTTCTTCTGTTGTCCTTGTTCCAAAAGAATCTCTGCTTGAGCTCTAATGGCTTGTAAAAAATCAGGCTTCAATTTTATTGCCTGTTCATACTTCAAATAAGCAGATTCCAGTTGTTCTTGCTGGAATAGAATTTTACCTGCATTATAATAAGCCCATTCATTGTCTTCCACTTTGTTACTCAATTCATAAAGCCCAAGCGCTTGATCAAAGTCATTTAACATAGTAAAATAATTACCAAGGCGAATAAGGAGTCTTTGATCCAGAATAACTTTACTAGCTAGTTCTTCAGGTGGTATTTCATTGAGCAATAAACTAAATTTCTCAATAATGAGGGATAAATCATCTAGTTCCTTTGAATTAAGTTCCTTTGAAAAATTAACCGAGTGAATTTCTTGAGTGATGCCAAGACGATCAAAGATCAAGGCTAAGTTCGATTGTTGTTGATGTAGTTCTTGAAATTGGGACATTTTGATTCCATTTAAAGCTGATTTCTAACAATAGTCTGAAATAAGTTTACAAAGCATTTTTTAATAAGATGGAGTACTAAGAGAGTTACATATGTTCAATCCATTACCTTGAAATACCAAATAATTAAAAATATTCACTTGCCTATCGGATTTAATGATCCTAAATGATCTAATGAGTGATTCACTAATAATATCTCTCATATTTTTTTTAAATCTTAAATTAATTTGCCAAACAATTTAAACAATTCATGAATTTTCTTTCAATTGAGTCCAAATTAAATCTGTCTATCTTGCTATAAATCGAATGAGCTGAATTGGTAATCAAAAGGAGCTAAGACGGATGGTAGATGCTGTCATATTATTATGTGTTATGCCTGGAACAGAACATACTGTAAAAGAGCAAATTCTTGAGTTAGATGAAGTTAAGAACTGTAAAATAACTTTCGGTGAATATGATTTGTATGTTGAGGTCAAAGCAAAAAATGTCAAATCGCTAGGGAGTTTTGTCACGAAAGAAGTTCGTAAAATATCTGGTGTAACCAAATCAATAACTTTAATAATTAGTGAATCGTTAGAGGATAATTCTTAAGTTTTCTGGCTCCGTTCTTATTTTTCTATTACGAGAATAGAAAGAAATCGTTCTACCTAAATCCATTTTAAATTTCTTGAGTGGAGATATAATGTTTTGTTCTCCCCTGGCTGTGGGAGCGAATTTACATTAATAGGTACTTGGACAACAAGTCGTGCATTATCAGGCATTCGAAATATCAATCTATTCCTGACTCGTCCCCAGACGGTACCTAGAAGTTTAGCAGTTATTTGATGGTGATCTTCATTTGATGGAGAATCAAGCAGTATGTCATTCTCTGCAATCCAGGCTGCATTGAGTTTTTCAGGATCATAGTTCTGAGGGCATCGAAAAACTCCAATCGATGTTGTAAGAAAAACAGTTTGATTAGAATTAGTTTCTTTCTTATGAATTGGTAATATATTTGATTTGCCTAGGATTTCCAAAACTTTAGGATCTTTAGGATTTCGTAAAAGCTCGTCCGCTTTGTCAATTTGTAATATGCTCCCGTTGTCCATAATAGCAATACGATCACAGATAGAAATCGCTTCTCCAGGGTTATGAGTGACAAAAATGGCTGTACTTTGAGTGGTTCTAAGAATTTGTTTGATCTGCCATCTTAGTTGCTGAGATAATTTTGTGTCCAATGAGCTTAATGGTTCGTCCATTAAGATTAATGCTGGTTCAAGGGCAAGTGCGCGTCCAAGAGCAGTTCTTTGTCGCTCACCTCCAGAAATTTCATGGGGGAACTTCGTATTAAGGTGGGTCAAATTAAGAAGGGATAAAATGGCAGAAAGACGTTTTTTTCTGATTTCAACATTGACTTTACGAGCAGTCATCCCAAACATGATATTCTCTGCAACAGATAGGTGAGAAAAAAGAGCGAGATTCTGTGGAATATACCCAAAATTACGATTTTCTGGAGAGATTGATAAAATTGATCTCCCTTCTACCTGTATATCTCCCACAGATGGGTGAATTAATCCTAGAATGAGTTTTAGGAGAGTAGTCTTCCCGCATCCTGAAGGCCCTAGAATTCCTAAGATTTCTCCTTTTGCTAGAGAGATAGAAATTGATTTGAGAGAGAAATCATCCTCGAAGTCCTTTGAGATGGTTGATAAGGTCAGGTAGTCTTTCAAAGTTATTTTGCTCCTTTTCATAAATAGAATTCTTCATTACCTGTTCTTTGAATTAAAAGAAAAGCCGTAATACATATTAGGATTAATATTGACGCCATAATCGCAGAATTTTGTAATTGTTTTGCTTCTAGAAACTTGTAGATACCGACAGTCATAGTACTGAATTTTGATCGAGCCATAAGATATGTGGCTCCAAATTCTCCAAAGCTAATCGCCAATGCGAAAATCGATCCAGCAATAATTCCTGGAATAAGTAATGGCAGTTCAATATGACGGAATGAAAACCAGCGAGAAGCCCCTAATGTTTGACCAATCTCTAGACTATCCAATCCAATTTTATCATAAGACGTACTGATGGTGCGGGAAACAAAGGGAAAAGCTGCAATGATATGAGCAAGAACCAGAGGGATCCAAGCCATCTCCCCAGATAAGTCAATTAATGTAAATACCCTCAATAAACCCAACGCCATAGTAATGGAGGAAATAATTAGAGGAAGCAATAAAGACCACGTGACAAATAAGGCTAAAGAACGGTGAGTACCAAAAAAGGTCGATCTTCTCGTGATATAGACAGTAAGAATGCCCAAGATAGAGGAGATAAGCACAGCTAAAAAAGCAATTAAAACTGAATTAATGATCAGATTTAAAACAGTAGTTCTTGCTCCTAATGCAGGTAAAGGCTCAACAATCCATTGAATCCCTGTAGATGTAAATTTCAGTCCTATCAAGTCGAAAAATCCCTCCAAAGTAAAACCTCCGACTTGTTGATCATATAAGGCATAGATAAAAATTAAAATTATTGGCATTAAGAGAAAAAAAGCCAAACCAACTATATATACTATTATACTAAGTAATCTGACCTTATGACTTGAGTAGAGGTTTTGTAAAGGAATTTGAGAACGTTTTCGTACTTCACCTACAAGATTAGGCCCAGACTGACCATACATCCAGAATAATATTCCCAGCATAGCGAGAACACCAATAATTAATGGATGAACTTGAGCGAGGATTAAAAACAATAATAAGAAATAAACTCCTGTTATTCTAAGAATTTTCCTTTTAGATACGCTTGATAGCGATTCCTGTTTATCACGTTGAAAAGATTTTTCAGAGAGTGTGAGGTAGATAATTATGAGAAGAGAAGTGATAAGTAATTGGACGAGAGCTAATGCAGCTGCCTGATTATAATCAAATCTGTAAAAGTATAACGAATATATTTGAACCTCAATTGTTCGAAATTGTATTCCACCAAGAGCAAGTACAATAGCAAAAGAGGTAAAACTATACAAAAATGTGAGAATAGCACTAGCTAAAAGCGCTGTACTTATCTGGGGAAAGCTAATATTACGAAAAAAATGTAATCCTCGACTACCCAGTGTAGTCGCTACTTCTTCGGTGTCTACATCAATATTTGACCAAGCACT
Organism: Candidatus Heimdallarchaeota archaeon; assembly: GCA_019057635.1. Classification (GTDB taxonomy): domain Archaea; phylum Asgardarchaeota; class Heimdallarchaeia; order Hodarchaeales; family Hodarchaeaceae; genus Hodarchaeum. The sequence goes on along the minus strand of DXJL01000194.1, from coordinate 150 downwards.
TGAAACCAGACGCAAGACAATGGGGATGTTGTAGAACGCGTGGACCAGAATTATACCTTCGTAGGTTTTATAGAGGGTTATTGGGGGGTTACTAATTGAGAAAACTGTCATGAATACTGAATTTAGTAATCCTTCGGGTCCTAAGAGCAT
>DXJL01000193.1 GCA_019057635.1 Candidatus Heimdallarchaeota archaeon | reverse complement strand
GGTAGTTATTGTTCTCATGACTACCAGGAAAGAACACAAGGAGCCTGCCCTTTACACGGGGAGCGAATGTATTTACAACTTCTTTGACTTTTATAAAACCGAAAAGCGAACCAACTCCCTTCAGGGCAACAACTGTGTTATCATTGACCGCCTCGGCCTGAAGGAATTTCTCAAACTCCTGTGTGATAAAATCAAGATATATAGGCAATAGCGTGGAAAGAAGCTCGGGTTTATTGAAATAACTCTTTGCATAACGCTGATTAGCTAGCCAATCGGCAAAAGTATCTGTAAGGTCGAAGACGGCCCATTCATGCTCTGACTGCCTGGTCGCAAGCTCAAATTCATCGATTTTGGCCCGAAGCGGAAGTTCATCAGCTTCGTTGTACACACAGAAAATGACGCGCTGAGCCGCTGCAGAATCACTTCGCCATGGAATTGCGATAAAATTGCTGTACGATTGAATAAGTTGTTTAATTTTGCTCATGAATCCACCCCTTTTCCTGTGCTGTGAGAAGATTTGGGAATTGAACTTCCATTACATTTCCTATACGTTTGAATACAATCCATCCACGACGAGATGCGTCTTCAGCCAACTCAATTAAACGAGCTTTGGAACAATCCAGTAGAGTGGTGTATTCGGTTGTGAACAAAGATTCCCCACGAATTCCTGTTAGATATCCAAGAAAAAGTGCATATGACACAGAGCTTGGAGTTGCCATAGCTCTTGCACGAATCTTTTTCGTCTTTCCAACCAGATGGCCGGACTTTGTCCATGTAGAATTGAGATTCTGAGCCGTTGATTTCAGCGTTGCCTTGCTGAATCTGTCAGGTTGTTTTTCATCGATATATTCTTCCAGATCTACGCGAGTGATAGTTTCGCCTTCTGTGAGTTGTATTATGAAAGGTTCGCTCAATCTGAGGATGCTATCTCGTGAATACGAACAGAGCAAAGCCATAAGGGGTTGACCGTCGATATCTCGCTCCCAGAAATACCTAAGAGCTCTAAAAATGGTAGTGGAGGGGTCGAGGGAATAAAGATAGACCAGATGTCTATTAGTGAGAATCCTGGTTTTTCTGGAACGTTTACCCAGGCAATTGTCTTCTTTGATAGCTTTTAGATATTCGTTTTTTGAAGAATCAGGATGATTTACATATGACAGTAAAAGTTGTAGATCTTCCAACATCATTGTGCGAGCTGTATGTGCACTGCCGTTGTCGAAACGAAACCCAAAATGGGATAAAGTGTTGTTATTTGAGTGTTTCATATTTACATGTGCTTTTATAGCTTATCCAGGCTGTCCAACAATTACTATCTGTAATAAATTTCTTTCTTGTTTTTCGAAATAAAGGCTGAATTAGCCTTTTTTTTCTCAAGATTTTGAATTGTTGGACAGGCTCTATCTTGTGAAAATAATATTTTTTTATTTAAGTATCATCCGAACCTTCTATACATTCTTACTTTGTTTTTAATATTTAGGACTTACGATTTCATTAAAAAAAAACTAACTACTATTTATAATCATTACCTGTAAGTTTTTTCTTTATAATTAATATTTTCATTTTTGGATTCTCTTTAAGTAAAATATAGCCAAGAGGGGGACTCATGGTATTTCCATCCAAATTTTCCATATTTAATTTCTGCATAATGAGATTATAAATTTCATTATTCAAATCTTCGCCTTGTAGAATAAAATTCTTATCAACTACTCCCGTAATTGCACATATAATAGCATCAAGTTCATCATCATTAAGTGTTTCCCCATCCTTCTTTGCCACTAATCCCAAACCTTGTGCAATCTTTGCTGCTGGTCCACCATTCCAATGTCCATTATTAAACGATATATCCTCATTCTTATAATTTCGTGAGGGAAGATTAATAAGTTCAAGTGATCTGGCTGGATATGTTTCAAATATATTCTTACCGATGATGTCATCAAAATCCTCACTTATAAGATTCTGAAAACGAGCAACTGGTGAGCCGATTAGATTTGCAAGAGGTGCCAGAGCACCGAATGCAAAATCCACAGGTCGTTGGGTCAATTCCCATATAAACGAAGCATTATTTGAATGTGGTAGACCTTGCAAATCGATTGGAATGTCAACAATCAATGAAGAATTCCTGCAACAAGCTATTATGAGGTCTCGTTCTTTTTTTACAATCTCTTCAAGAGGATATTTAGAATTGAATTTTTTGGAAAAGATATGTCCTTGAAATACAGTAACTTCAATAGAATTCTTATTTTTCCATTTGGCCATGGCAAAACCAGATTTACCTGTTGAATAACCAGCAATGTCTAAGCCGAATGAAGTTTTCATTCCTGAATCTCCTTAACTAACTTTATCAATTTATATTTATCAGTAGCTCCCAAATTTATTCTTCCAGGGTTTTCTTCGTATATCTTCCAATTGAAAACTTCTATTCTTTAAAATACTCTCTGAACCACTCTCCTTTTTGATCATAATAATCCACCACTACATTGTAAAGGTTTTCGGTATCCATTGCACTAACGATACTTTTCACATCTTCAATAGAAACACCTATCTGCCTGTCATACAAAAATATAATCCTCGGCAGCACACTCCCACTCTGCGCCCCGCCCTCTATCATCCGCCTCGATGACTCATTAAACCGCACCACCTTGTCAGCAGCACTCGTCTCGCTCCCAAACTCTATCACATTCGTAATAGAATACCCGAACTTCACCGAATCATCAGGCCTGCAGTAGATAATATCAGGAACCAGCAGCCTGGTCTTACGGGTACACGGCCACGGCAGGGCAGGCTATTCGTTCTTACCACCTGTTTCCAGTCCACAACATCAGAATGCTCAGCCACAAATTTCCGTATCTGCGGCAACACATCATAATGGGACATCAGGATGGTGGGACTGTTATGACT
>DXJL01000192.1 GCA_019057635.1 Candidatus Heimdallarchaeota archaeon | reverse complement strand
TTTTAGATATGGATTATACCCTAAAGATTTGTTTGCTTGGGCTATAAAGTTCAAATAGTCGTTTTTTAGCTTCAAAAATGGATCTTGATTGGTGGACATGATTACTTCTCCCGAGAAAATCATGATTACTTCAATTTACTCTATTAAAACGTTTTATAATATTGTTTTTAACTTTTTGGAATTTTTGTTTTTTTGAATTTTTGAATTTACGAAAAGATTTATAAGTTATAGATATTATGTATGGCATGAATTTCAAATGTTGCGTCAGTTATGCAATTAACCTGAGAGAACAGGAAACAAATACAAAACATCAAGAAATCAAAAACGGAGAAATTAAAAGTGACAGAAAATATTTCTGAGACAGTAATTCAAGTTTCAAATTTAACTAAGATTTACGGTCGTGAGATACGCCTTGGAGATCGAATAACATTTGGTCGACAAGTTAGAGGCGCTTATAAGGTAAGCTTTCAAATCAAGAAAGGCGAAATTTTCGGTTTTTTGGGTCCAAATGGAGCTGGAAAAACAACAATTATGCGAGTAATTTTGGACTATTTAAAACCCGAAACTGGAAGTATAGGAATTTTGAACTTTGATCATCGAAAAGATCGAGTTGAAATTCGAAAGCGAATTGGCTATGTCCCAGGAGATATGGCTTTATTTGAGGATTTTACAGGAGAAGAACTCATTAAGTATTTTGGTAGATTTCGTCCAATTGATCAAGAATTCCTTCAAGAGCTCAAAACTCTATTCAGAGTAAAACTTCATAAGAAAATAAAGTCTCTGTCGAAAGGTAATCGGCAACAAGCAGGCCTTATTGCGGTCATGGCGTCTAAACCTTCTCTTTTAATATTAGATGAACCCACAAGTGGTCTTGACCCATTAATGACGGCAAATTTTCATAAAATATTGAAAAAACTTCAAAATGAAGGAGTTACAATATTTCTTAGTTCACACGATTTAGCAGAGGTCCAATCCATTTGCGATCGAGTGGGAATCATCCGTAATGGTGAAATGATCCTTGTGGAAGCAGTCGATGCATTGAAAGCAAAATTTCTACAAAATGTACTGGTCCAGTTTCTAGATGATGTGGCCCCCTCCGAAGAAGACTTCAAACAATTAACAAGTGTCATCTCGGTTGAAAGGATTAAAACTCATACTTACAAATTAAAAATCGGAGAGGATGTTACGCAAGTACTCAAATTTCTCTCAAATTATAATATTAAACGTTTTACATGTGAAGATGCAGATCTCGAAGAGATTTTCATGCAATATTATTAACAATTCTAGTAAAGGTGAAATAAATGGTCTATGTGTATTTAAAAAACTTAAAAAAATCATGGTTAACAGGAATTATTCCTCCATTAGTAATCATTGGATTTGTGGGAACAATTGCAATAGGATGGCCTTCAATGCAAGAATTAATTCTGCAAAGACTTGAAACTATGGATAATCCTATAATGAAAGCTATATTAGGTGATCTGGGGCTGTCTGGATTAGGAGCCACTTGGGAAGCTGCGTTATTCATGTATGCAGGGGGAACAATGAATATTTTGTTGCTCTTCGTTGCAATCTTCATCCCAGCGCGCTTATTATCAACTGAGATTGATAAAAACACTTTTGATATTATGTTAAGCTTACCTATCCCTAGATGGAGATACTTATTGGAGAAATTCAGTGTTTATCTCACATATAGTCTAATAATTCCTATTTCCATGGTAGGAATCATGTTAGGGGCAACTACTTTTTTAGGTGAGACACTTACGACATCTCTTGTCCTTAATTATTCATTAGGATTTTATATTCTACTATTTACCTTGGGAGCTATTTCATTACTCTGTGCTACAATTTTCCTAGACTCGAACAGATCTTTGGCCGCAGCAGGAATTATAATTGGTGGTCAATATTTCCTAGATAGTATGGGGGGAATGTTAGCAGGATTAGGCAATTTTGAAGCGTTCTCCCTGTTTAATTACTTCAGTCTCGGAGCTATTCAACAAGCAAGTATGTTACCAATAGGTGAAGTAATCATTATTGGTACTATTGGAATCTTGGCTCTTATTAGTGCTCTTACAATCTTTCATAAACGAGAATTTGCATTTTAACGCAAATTCATCCTTTTTTCTTTCTCTTTCAGCTATGTTATTATCTTTGGATTGGGACTAGCCTTCCTGAGAAAACGAAAATTACGCTAGTATCACTTTATAACGTGATTAAACGACTAAGCGATTGCTGATACATCATTATCAGCTCCTCGCTTAATTCCTGCTCGAGAATGAAGTTCATTCGCTGGATGGCTCGCTGTATACGATCGTTATCTCCCGCCTCTAGGACTCGATCAAGTAACAGAATGAGCGTTGTTACACGCGTTTTGATTAACTGCTGTTCCTCTTGCTTGAGTGAGAGTACATGATATGAATCCAGATAATGATTCAGCTGAGTGCGTATTTTTTCTCCCTGATTAATGACTTCAAGTTTTCTTTGTAGAATCTTATCGATGGCGGAGGCGATTGCGGTAATAACAGCTTCTTTATCTTCAACTGGAGCACCTTCATATGTAGCAAAATACTGCTGTAATATGGCTTGAATTTGACGAAGATCCACCCATGAATTCTGCATAAAAAAAGCTGGTATAAGAATTGAAATTAAATTAATAGTAAACCCACCCCTACTACCCTCAGAATATTCATAAAGTACGGTGGATACTGAAAACAACTCGTATTCTGGGAAGGGTATAGTAGCAATCATTTTGGAATAAGAAATATTAGTAGGGCGGCTCGAAAATACAGACATTCCACGGAGGGAAATACTGAAAACAATTTCATCGGAAAGCTGATTAGGAGTTGAAGCAACGGGATTTGCACCACGATGCTCGTCAAACTCTGTCCAAATAGCCCCACGAAGTACCACGTAATCTCTCATTGACTATCATAACCTGAAAGCTGTCCTAAACAAAAACTTCATTAATAAAAAGGTCGAATTAATCAAATGATAAAAAACTTCTGCTCAAAAATCGAAATCGATTCTTTCAATAATAGAAAATAAGTCACTAAAACTCAATGAATTTTGAATTCCCCATTTTTACGATCTGTTGAAATTTAATTATTATTTAAGTCGGAGTCTTCATGCTCTAAAGTAGGAGAATCATCCTTACAGATTAGATATGGAAGAAATATTCGTATGAAAAAGCTTGAGAATTATTATTCCCTTCCTTCGATGTATAAAAGCACAAATTTGTCATTTCATTCTTGATTCTTGATCAATTCTGCAACAAGAGCACAAATTTTTTCAATTTTCGGATCAGAGAGAGAATAGTAAACCTCATTCCCTTCACGCTCTGTAATTACTACTTTTTTTTCCCGTAAAACTTTCAAATGTTGTGAAATGAACGGTTGAGGTTTCTGAGTCTCCTCCATTATCTGTGAAACATTTTTCTTTCCCTTGCTCAGAATTTTAAGAATTTTCAGGCGCAATGGATGTGTTAACGACTGACATAGTTCTGCCTGTAACATTAGTGTAGCCATTTCATGTTCAGAGGAAGATGGATCCAACTTATTTGTCATTTGCGTTCATGTAAACAATATACACATAGCTATATATATGTTTATTTGAATATTCAAGAATAACAATATTTATAAAGAACTCTTTACATCGATGACTCAAGGTGAAAACATCATGTCTGAGCATAAAGTTAAGATAGAAGATAAAATTTTAAACGAAATTAAAGGTATGTTTCAAACCATTGAAACAGACGTTACACTCCACATGTTTACTAAAAGAGATCATTGTTTATTGTGCAATGAAACCTTAAACTTAGTCCAGCAAGTAACTGCTCAATCCGACAAAGTGACATTAAAATTATGTGAATGCGATATCAACAGCGAAGAAGCTAAGAAATGGAAAATCGAACGGCATCCCGCTATTGTGGTCGAAGGTCAAAGCAAAGGATTAATCCGCTTTTATGGAATTCCCTCTGGTTATGAATTCGGAAGTTTAATTGAAAGTATCATTATGTCTGGAAAAACCAATGGTTCAGATTTAGAACCCGAACTAGTTGAAGAGATTAAAGCAATTGATAAACCTCTCCACTTACAAGTTTTCGTAACTCCCACTTGCCCTTATTGTCCAACTGCTGTACTGAATGCATTCAAGCTAGCCATGCTCAATGAAAATATCATCGCTGATATGGTTGAAGCTACTGAATTTCAAGAGTTATCTATGAAGTACCAAGTCCAAGGGGTGCCTAAGACAGTAATTAATGATTCATGGGATGTAGTGGGTGGTGTTCCTCCTCAGGCTTTAATGGAAAAGGTTCGCCTTGCATTAAATTAGATTTTTAACATCTTTTTTTTCCCTTTTTTTCATTCGGTGGGAATAATAATGATTGATAGAATAACATACAATTTTTTTAACAGAGGAATGTCTTTCGACGAATTTCTTAAAGATGCTACTGAAGACGAGGCTAAAAGATTCCGATATTATTACGATAAAAGTGCGAAGAAGCACTCTCCTGAAACTTTCCGTATTGATCTTAAGCATCCAATTAATATTCTAGTTGCTGCAACGACTTGGTGTTGGGATTCGCAAACGAACATTCCCATTATTACTCGTATTGCTGAACACAGCCCAAATTTAAATATGAAAATTATGAACAAGGACCAATTGCCATTTCTGGTAACCAAAGTCAATGATGGTGAAAAAGTTCCCCAAGTGTTAGTTTTCACTGAAGATTTTCATTATCTTGATCGTTGGGTCGAACGCTCCACACGAGCTTATCTTCTCTATGCAGAATATCGAAAAAAATATGGTTGGACTGAAGAAACGAAGGATGAATTTGTTAAAGAATATCGAAAGGGTTTCCTCAAACAACAAATTGAAATAGAAAAGTCCGTTATTGAGGAGATGAGAATATTATTGGCCAGAGCCGATGCTATTTCTGCTTCCACTGTAAGACTTGTGGATTCTGAAGGCTCGTGCGATGATTAATCTCTCTCATTTTTTTCTTTTTACACGACAAAAGCTTACTCCCAGATCGTCTTAGTGTACCTTCCACCATTCTAAACTATTACTAATTGCCTAAGATTTCCTGAATCACTCCAGTGGCAATATATTTAAACTCCATTTATTGGAAATCAGTTGCTTTTTGCACAAAGATCTGAATGCGGGAATTTTTTGGATAAGCGAGTGATTGAATGGAACCTCCCTTTACTGGAGATTTCCAAAGCATCGAGTCATGAAAAAAGTGTAAGACATGGTCATCCAAGTACTCTACACCTCTGGTGGGCTCGTCGTCCTCTTGCTAGTTCTAGAGCAACCATATTAGCAGCGTTGCTAAAATTACCTCAATCCGAGTCTGATCAAGTAGCACTCCTTCAATTCATTTCTGATATCTCCCCTTGGAGTATCGTGAAAACTCCACACCATACGATGATTGAAAGAGGAAGAAAATTAATTCAAGCTCAGTGGCAATCACACCCACCTAAACTTTTAGACCCCTTTTCGGGAGGAGGATCTATTCCTCTAGAAGCTTTGAGGTTGGGCTGCGAGACCTATGCATCTGATTTGAATCCAATGGCAGTTCTAATTTCCAAAGCGACTTTAGAATGGCCACAAAAGCTTGGTTCACCTGAATTAGCTGATTTTGTTGCTTATTGGGCTGATAGGATCCAACAACAGGTGGAAAAAGAACTTAACAGATTCTATCCTGCAGATCCAAATGGAAATATACCTATAGGTTATTTATGGGCAAGAACCTTTCCGTGTGCTAATCCTCAATGTAAACATGATATTCCTCTAATCAAACATTTCTGGCTAGCTCGCACCAAAACACGTCGTATTGCTTACAAACCTATAATGAATCCTGATTTAGATAACCCTCTTTCCTTTGTAATTCAGGAAGATCAAACAATCGATTTCAATCCTTCAGAGGGGACTATAGCGAGATCTACTGTTCGGTGTCTTTTCTGTCGACAGGTTATCTCTTCTAATACCATTCGAGAATATGTCAAAGAGGGAAAACTCGGTCAACGTATGACAATTGTTATTCTCCGCAATCCATCAAAAGCTAAGAAAATCTATCGACTAGCAACAAAACGTGATGTAGAAGTTTATCAAGAGACTGTGTCTTTTCTGGCTGAAAAATTGCAGAATGATAAGCAATTTTACGATCTTGTCCCAAATGAACGATTGCCCCCAAAAGGAACCCTTGGTTTTAGCGTACAGAATTATGGTCTCCTAAGATGGAAAGATCTCTTTAATGAGAGACAACTACTGTCCTTAATCTACTTCTTAAAAGAAATTAAGTCTAGTTCTTCATCGGTACAACATTGGTTAAATAAAAACTATCCCGATGGTCAGCAGATTAATGTAGATTTGGCCCAAATTATAATTACATATCTAACCATTATTCTCGGACGATTAACAGACAAATGCTCAAATCTTGTGATCTATAATGTTTACGGGGAGAAAATTGAACATGTTTTTGGTCGAACAGCTCTTGCGATGACATGGGACTATGTAGAACTGAATGTATTCTCAGGGGCAAATGGTGATTGGTCAAAACAGACAGAATGGGTTCTCAGATATCTTCGGAATAATTCGTGGAAAGCCCCATCCAATGTAATTGTTGAACAGGCATCAGCTACAAAATTAGATCACCCAGATGACTATTTTGATGCGGTTATTACAGATCCCCCTTATTATGACAATGTGCCCTATTCAGATTTATCTGATTTTTTTTACGTTTGGTTTAAGCGCGCAGTAGGCGACATCTTCCCACATTTATTTTCTACTCCCTTGACTCCAAAGAATTTAGAAATTGTAGCAAATAAAGGACGTCAAGATAATCCAAAAGAGTTCTTTGAAACCATGCTAACAAAAGCTTTCCATGAATTTTTTCGGGTTCTCAAACCGAATGGTATTGCGATCTTTGTGTATGCTCATAAATCTACTTCGGGTTGGGAAACTATGCTGGAAGCTCTCATTCAAGCGGGGTTTTCGATAACATCTTCATGGCCCATTCATACAGAAATGAAGACTCGATTAAGAGCCCGAACCTCAGCAGCATTAGCATCCTCAATTTACTTGATATGCCGTAAAGGTGAACAACAATCAGAGGGATATTTACGAGAAATTATTTCTGAAGTCGAAAAAAATATTTTTAATCACTTAAAACGATTTTGGTCTGATGGGATACGGGGTGGTGATTTTTTTATTTCGGCCATTGGTCCTGGAATGGAAATATTTAGTCGATATCGTACGATTTTGAAATATTCGGGGGAACAAGTACCCATATCCGACCAATTATTGCAAATTAGAAAGATCTCAACCAGCTTCCTATTTCGGATCCTTACCGATATTCCTCAAAATGCGATAATAGACGAAACTGGACAATTTTACCTTGCTTATCGATGGACTTATGGAGAATCAACGGTTGATTATGGAGAGGTTCACAAGCTCGCTCAAGCCTATGGTATTGATTTGAAACAACATTCAAGAACTGATGGTTTTGTACAAATATCTGGTTCTCAAGTCACTATTAAGTCAGCACTAGAGCGATCAACAATTAATACTCAAAGTCACCATCTCGTTGACATCATGCATCAAGCAGCTCTCGCTTGGAAATCAAATGACAAGAAAACATTATCTCAATTATTCGATTCAGCAATCAAACCTGTTAGAAATGTCTTTGGCCCATTTTGTCAAGCTGTTGCAGAATGTTTACCTCCCCACAATCAAGAAAAACAGCTTTTAGAGGGGTTACTTGTAAGCCAATTTCTTAGATTATAACGAGTTAATCCTTACGTAATTTTAGTAATTCTCCATTCATCCTTGTTAAGATATTCTCAATTACTTTTTGACTCTTTGACAATGTCGAAAGTTCATTCTGAATAGATTTCATGGAACTTTCAATCAAAGTTAACCGATTATCTACCTTTGGTAAAAACGAATTTGTTACATTATCTACTGAGGGGGAAGAAGCTCTAGGCTGTGAAGAATAGCTTGGCTCTGAAGAATGAACTCCTTTACTCTCAGATTCAGATCTATAACTTTCTTTTTTTGAAGGAATAGGTTCCATGCTCTCACGGTCAGGAATTCCTTCAACGTACGAAGGGGCTGGAGGCTCTTCAAAATCTCCTTGCAAAGCTTTGGGGATAATCGGTTGAATATCGCTGGTAGTACGATCAGTTAAGGAGAGATCGCTTCCGCAATGTGGACAAGGAAGTTTCATCACATAATTACGGCATTTTTTACATACAGGCATTTTTCCACCTTTTCATTAGGAGTAAAAAAATCTGAAAGTGTTCGAGGAATAGTATAACATTCATGTTAAAAAAAATAGCTAAAAGAAAAAAAAGGAGAAAAAGGGAAGTAAAAACTCAGTAATCCTTTTACTGAGTAGCTGTGGTTATACGACAATCTTTTATACGAATTGTTGGGATCCACGTGGGTACAGAAACTTCCCACCATTTCACTTGAACACGATCATTTCCCATAGCGTCAATGTTGGCAAAATGATTTAGAATTTTATCACTGATTCTAAAATTCTTTAGTGGAGCCGATAATTCGCCATTTTCAACAAGGAAAGCGGCATCACGAGGAATTGTACTGTATTCAGTCGATATCCTACTGGTAAATCGTGTGTACCAATTACAAGTTACATAAATGGTCTTCCGTGAAGTATCTAATAATTCATCAAACGAATGATCACCATTATTAAATACTGTATTTGTAGGTGCTGGAGCCATTATCTTACTGCCCATTCCAAAGTTTACGAAGGCTCCATTTCCAGTACTTTCACCTTGGAACATATTACCAGTAGTAGTATTATGGATATAACTTTTTAAGACTCCCTCACGGATTATAGGTGTGTTATATCTAGGAGTTCCTTCAATATCGATAGGAGTTGTCGCTAATCCACCAGGTTGCTTACCATTATCCTCAATATTTACGAAATCAGGGGCAAGTTTTTCACCCAATCTATCACCTAATGAACTCATGCCTATCATAATAGCTAGAGGATTGGCATCCTGAGGAATGGTACCAAGTATATTAGCAGCAACTGCAGGACTCATAATAATATCATATAAACCTGCTTTAGCCTTTTGGGCATTCTTGTGCAAAATAGAAAATTGACCGGCCTTAGCTGCAGCTTGAATTAAATCTTTTTCTGAACTATTAGGAATACGTCCACAGGCAAGGCCTTGGCCTGAAGCATCTAACTCCTTTTGAAATGCTCTAACCGTTAGGTTATAGAAAGTATTTTTGAAACTACCAGTCGGGCCAGCAGAACTAGAAAGATAGGACGAATTCTTGCCAAATAAAAAAGATCCAGCAACTCGTTTTGCACCGGTATTAATAGCTTCATCTATGCACGTATTAATGACTTGAGGTGCTTTCTCACGATATTCGTCAATATTGGGGTCGAAATGACTATGATAGGAGGACTGGTCCATTTCATGTTTTTCAGATTCTACACCTATGAAAAATGGACTAGGGGTCATTTTCTGGGCAAACTTTATCTGAGCATTAACGCGTTCCTTAACATATGCTTCATCACGAGGGGAAAAGGAGCCTATTGAAACTTGATTCCCCTCAACGACAACCAGTAGTTCAATTACATCAGATTGCCATTGCTTATTGATGTCTATTTTATTTTGAGAGAAACGGATTTGATTGTTAACCGATTGAGATCCTAAGCCTAGGATGAGGTCAACATTTTGTTTTTGCCCAACAGAAATAGCATAATCAACAAGTGATTTTAGCTTATCGTCCATATCATTCACCTTAACCCAGTCTAATACCTCGCATACGTATTGAACCCCCTCCAGCATAGACAGGAACTCCTTGTCCAGGATCTGACTTCCCACATATCCCTGGAAAATCAAAATTAAGATCCTTGGTCACCCCATCAATCGAGGAGAAGAGCCCAATCGAGGTCAATTCCATGACAGGTCTTCTTACCATAGTCTCAGTTATTTCCCCATCCTTGATTTCGTAGCACTCAAAACCCACATACTTCGATTGATATCTTCTATCGTCTATATTCCATTCAGTGAAAGATAGCATGTATATACCATGTTTTACATCTTCGATTAATTCGTTAAACGTAAAATCACCTGGTTTCATGTAAGTGTTGGCCATTCTAATAATTGGCTCTCTATTAAAATCAGAAGAACGGGAGGAACCATTAGACCCCACACCAAATTTAACACCAAACTCTCGATTAAGAAGTGGCTCGTTAATTATTCCGTTTTTAATAAGCACGCGCTCGCGTGCTTTCACTCCTTCGTCATCATATAGATAATAGCCTCCAGTTCCAGGAATTGTGGGATCTTCGAGTATAGTAACATGGTCTGAACCTACTCGAGATTCACCAAGGGTTAAATCACGCCAAAACGACTCTCCAGCTTGTGCTCCTTCTCTCCCCATAATTCTATCACCTTCGGAGGGGTGTCCTGCATTTTCATGACAAATAATACCCACTACTTCTGGTCCCACCACAAAATCTACTTTTCCTGTTAACTTATGATCAGATTGTGAAGCGACTTTGGCTATTCGTCCACACTCGTTCTCGAATTCTTCGATCCATGTTTTAGTTCCCTCCCAACCTGTGCTTCGAGTTAGATCAACAAAACGTTGTTCTGAATCCAAAACACCTTTAGCGGTAATTACTCCAATAAATTTCAACATAGATAAATCAGATTCAATTTTTGTTCCCTCTGAAGTAATTAAATACTTTGTTAGACTTTGGGCTTCGAAAATAGTGGCACGTGTATTGATTCCAGCATCTTCCGCGACTTTATCCATTTCTTGCAACTTTGTTATCATAGTTTCAAGCGGAACATCCCGTAAATTTTCTTTTGCGGGAATTCTCCACTTGGCAACATTTGATACAGGTGGTCCAAAGTCAATTTTATCCTTTGGATTTGAATTTCTAGCCATTTTCACACTAGTTGCTATAACACTCTTAACTGCTTTTTTTGTGAGATTATCTACCGATACAAAAGATAAACCACCATTACACAAGACTCTAAATCCCATACCTTTCCATGGAAGCTCTGATCCGGAAATTAGGTTACCATTCTGTAAAACAAAGGCAACTCGTTGTCCATCTATTAACCTTGCTTCAGAATAATCCGCACCTTGATCTTGGGCGTATTCCATTCCAAATTCAGCTAAATCCGCATACTCTGACATATTATCCACCTCTTTCAATTTATGAAAGGTTCCTTAAGGGGACTAAAAGAAAGTTTTTTTACTTATTTCCGTTTCTTTACTGTCAATTCCTCATCCCCCTCTCACATCCTATATTTGGTGTAACAAAGAGATTAATTGTGGAAATCGTGTTTATCTCTGTCTCAGTATCTTAAGCATGGTTCCAGGAGCAATAAATAAAGCTATTAAGAAAAGACCTAATGCAGATAATAGAATACCAATTATAACCAGAAAAAACATGTCTCCAGTTTCAAAAACCACAGTACCAAGATAGATACACCCTACACCAATAACAAGGCTCAATAAACCTACTAGTAAGAACTTTGCTAAATCTTTTCTGCCCATAAGCTATCACTCTCGAAGGATTAACTGTAAGAAATGATACTCGATATAAATAATTTGTTATTAAGTTAAAATTTTCTAATAAAAAAGGAGCGTAAACCATTAGGAGGACATCAATTCATAGATGCCAGACAAATGTTGGTGGATGTATTTTTTATTAAAGGAAAATTATTTAGCTTTTCTAATGCCAGTTCCATCTAAGTTGTTTTAGTTCCTTTGAAGTGATTTTTGGCTCTTTGCCATATTTACGCTCTAGATAATCATCAGAGTTCGAACGCGATTCATCCATCACGTTTTGGGATTTTTGTTCAGAGGGGACCATACATACTTCAATAAGTTTTGTAACATTTAAATTTCAAAGAGACAGAGGTAGTTGAATACGGCCGAATCTGTATATTCTAAGTAAATTTTAGAAAAAGTGTAAGAGAGAAATTAATACAAGTTAGTCTTGTAATATAAAATTAAGATAAAGAAATATAGTGTGTGAAATCATGCCTCGAAAAGGGAAAGGGGTCCAACGGATATTACGTGAAGAAAAACGTTTCCAAGAGAAAAAAAAACAGGGGAAAAAGTCCTGGCGATTAAAAAAAGCTAAATCTGTAAATGATGAAAATCATGAGACTTGACGAATGGCTTGTTAAAAAAGGTTTTATATCTTCACGATCGAAAGCAAACCGCTTTATCCGAAATAAGGGAGTACGTGTGAATACGAAGCAATGTATGAAACCAGCTTACATAGTGAAGAAAACTGATGAAATATTATTAGATAAATCATTATTAATTAAATTCACTAAACCACTTGGATATCAAAAACTCGATTTGTTTGTTAATCAGGCTGAAATTCCTTTTTATCCTAATGATCAAGTTTTAGATATAGGAGCGAGTGCTGGAGGCTTTTGTAAGTATATCCTTGAGCAAAATATCGAATCGCTCCTCGCAATAGAAATTTCTCCCCAATTTAAACCATTTCTTTATTTATTGAAAGATGAGTACCCAAATTTTTCTTACCATATCGGCAATGTATTTACTCTACCTACACCTCTAACGGAAAAACGGTTCAATCTAGTCACAATAGATCTTACGATTGATCCCATATTTCTCTTAGATAACATCATTAACCTATTACTCCTAGTAACATCGAATGAACATCCTGCACGAGTCCTTTGCATTATAAAAATTGAAAACCCAGATGATGTAGATATCATAATTCGAAAATATACCTCCCATATTAAAAACAGTGTTCCTAACCTTCAGAAGTTGATCTTTCTAGATTCACTTCCCGAGAAGAATGAAAAAGCCATGTATGTCGAATTTTGGTCACAAATTAGAGAATCTTAACAAATTCTCCACTCTGAGTATCGTACACAAATCCACTTACATGAACACCCATAGGGGAAATAAGCGGGTGATTTTTAACTAAAGAAACAGTTTTCATGACTTGTTGGGAAACATCCTCAAAGCCTAAGAAAGCTTGGCTAACGTTCTTTACTCCAAGAATTTTTAAAACTGTCTCAGGGGGAGAATGGGCCTGTTTTGATATCTTATTGATTGTCTTATCCATTCTTCGCTGTGACATTTGCCCACCACATTGAGTATGACCACACACGAAAATATTACGTACATGAAGTTCATAGATAGCAATTAAGAGGGAACGAAGGCTATCAGGAGTTAAGAGCGCTCCTGCATTACGAAGAATCGTCATTTCACCTGGATCTTCGACTCCGAATACATTGGAGGTTATACGGCAATCAATACATGTCAAGACAGCAGTTCGCCATTTTGGAACCCCTGTTAATTCTTTATAGGGGAAAAAAAACTTAATATTTTTCCAGACCTTCAGTTTTTTTCGACTTTGGCAACTTCTATATGATTCAAGGGGAGAAACACCTTAGAAAAACTAAATTATAAGAATAAAAAGGGAATACTTGTCAGAGATCTGGTTTAAGCACTAACCCTTCACGTTTACGCCCATCAATTCGAACATAAAAGGGATTTTGGACTCGGACATGACGGAAATAAACCATATCCTCGACAACAGATTCTTGTTCTAAAAGCCACTGCCAGTCAATTGTATCTTCTTTTGACTTATAATTGATGAATAAATAACCTATATTTGCTGTGGTGATATTCTGGAAGAAATGACTTCCTTGAGAATGTTCTACTTGAAAATCCTTTAAACCAGCTTCAATGATAACCTGTACTCCAGATATATGATGCCATTTAACAGGTATACCTAATGATGAATCGAACGTTCCCCATCGACCAAACCCAATCAGAATATAGGGTGTTCCTTTCCTTTTTAACCTTTTGTTAATTTCTCCGATCTCTGAAACCATTTTCAGAGTTTTTAACTTGTCAAATGCTTCAGGTTTAACATACACAATATCGTGAATATCGGAAATAATTCTATTACCCGAGGCAAGGCAAGATTTAATCAGAATTTGATTTTCTGGGACACCCTCTTTTTCTTCATCCAGAATGACCTCATATTGGGTATAAGGACGAATCTGTAACAAGTAAAATGTTGTTTTCTTACCTCGAACCTGTTGAAAATTCCCTGCAAACTCAATCTCAACAGAACTACCCATGGTCTGTTCTCCTAATTGTAAGATTTTTGTAAATAATTTTGCAAAAGGAACCCCTCCATACTTTAATTGATTACTAAAAGCAATAACTGGAGCTCCATCCCCTCTATACCCTGGTTTAATGGCTTGATCATTATGGTCAAAAGTATCTGCAATATTTTGAAGTGTCTCTGGATCTAAATCGAAAATACTCGAATTCACGAGAAACGAGTCTTCTCCTCGTTCAAAGGAAGTAGATTTTGAATCAAGGTCTATAGCAAAGAACTGTTTCTGACTGTTCTCAAACATTTGATCTTGAGTAGAATAAAAACTAATTTCTGGATACTTCGGAGAAAACCTATAAGTTAATCCGCCATCTACAATCGTTTTACCTAAACCTGCAGCCAAAAACACAATTCTATCTTCTGGTAGCATATAATCCCCAATAGGATAATAATTATAAGAGGTGGCTACTCCAGAAAAACATGGATAAGATAAATTATTTGGTCTTATTCTTCCTACAACCTGCTGAATGACTATAGCCATTTTAGATTCGTCTACTGACTGCCCAGTTGATTCCGCATAACTTTTGGCCTGTTTTAAGAAAGAAGACGCAAAAACCAATTTGATAGCATTGCATAGAAGTTTCACTCGAGTCTTCAGGTCCTGATTATTTGGAAGCATATAAGTCTCGAATACGCCTGCAAAAGGCTGAAACTGCGAATCTTCCAATAAACTGGAAGAGCGAACCGAAAGAGGGCCTAGAAGAGTTCTTAATATAAATCGAAGATCCTTAACTAGTTTAACATCTAATTTGGCTTTAAGAAAACTCTTTTTAATATCCACATCAGAAGCATCGGATAAAGCAACATCATAGAGCTCCTCATTGTCATCCATAAAATGGTCAAACTCATCGGTACCGATAACAAATGTTTTAGGTATTCGAATTGAAATGGTTTCGGATAATTCGTCAGATAAGAGAAATGAGTTTAAAAGAAATTGAAGGAAAGCAATCCCACGTCCTTTACCTCCGAGAGAACCAGGTCTAAGTCGAGTAAAACGAATTGAAGGATGAAAAGATTCTCTTGAGAAGTCATTAATAACTCCTCCAGTCTTTTCTGTTAAGATAGAGTTAACCGCAGAGAGTAAGAACTTACGTAATTCCTCAGGTTTCGAAAACTCAGATACCTTACGAGGTTTAATTCTCTGAGCAATATCAAATTCTCCCCGATTCATTAACCAGCCTGAAAAATGGTCATTTGATCCATGATAAATCAACGATTCTTCGGGTACAGTAGCTATCGCTCTTTCAAGTTCCAATATATTTTTTGCTCTGCTGACTTCTGTCCCATCGCTTAACCGAAATTTAAAATCTCCAAATCCAAGATAATTGAGCATATAGCTACGGATCGTTTTGAGTAATTTCCGGGAGAATTTATTAATGAAAAACACTCCTAAACTTTCGGCACGGATCCGATTCTTTTCGTTACTAGATTGTAAAGCAATTGGAAGAGTGGGATTATCTTTCTTGATTATTTTAATAAATGTCAACCCTGCCGATTCATCTAGTATTCCTTCACGTGGAAATCTGGCATCAGTAATAACTCCAATAACATATTGCTTGTAGTCATCATAATATCTCAAAGCATCCTCAAAATTCGAAGCTAACAATATTTTCGGTCTTGTCCGCATTTGTAGTAAATGGTAATAATCATTAACTCCTTCAGAAATTAACCTATGTGTTTGTTTCATAATTTCACTATACATATTAGTAAGAAAAATAGAATAATAGCGAATTGAGTCTTCAATTACAATTATTACTCGCACTAAACCAACACGGGTATCACGCTCCACATTCATCTTATCTTCAAGGTGTTTAATGATAGCAACAAATACCGTGGAATCTCCATTCCATAGGAATATTTTATCGATACCTTCTCCAGAAGAAACATCTGGTAAGTATGGTACATCCGCAGGGTTGTTCAATAAGAGGACGACAGGTATCTTTTGTATCTCTTTTACTTGTGAACCAAAAGAAAAAACATCAATATCTCCTAGACGTCTCATGGTGATAACTAGATCAAAAGTCTGTTCTTTCAGTAGATTTAATGCTTCACTCGCAGTTGCCACCCGAGTAATTACAGGAAGAGTTCGGAGATTTAAATTATGAAATTCTTCAAAAATTTGATCAGAGAGCCTTCCATCCTCTTCTAGGATAAAATTATCATAATAACTTGAAACGAGCAAAACGTTATTTATCCGTTTGATCATGAGTTCATGGAATATTTGATATTTCGGTTTGTAATCAAATTTAATTTCATCTATGTTAGAATGACTAGGGGGAGGGATGGGCATCAGAATCTAGTCAAGATCTAGTTTTTTCCCGTTGATTAAATTTTCCCTACCTTTACCAAAAAGTACTCTTCACAAATCTTTTTGTCAAGGTCTTATAAATTGATTTATGCATTTAAAGAAAGGATTAGGATAAAAAAAATCATACCAGAGAGTATATTATCTCATCTCAAAGGTTTTTAGAGATGACTCCGAGAGTAAAAAATGGTTTAAACCTACCTTTTCCTCCGGAAATCAGAACAAGTTTCCAAGACAGAAACTTGAAAAGGGCTAATTCCTCCCAAGTCAACATCAAAATCGTTCGATGAATAAGAACTCAATAGGTTGGTAACAAAATAATGTCAGGCATCGATGCTGTATATGATAAAGTTGTTGTTAAAAACCCTGGTGAAAAAGAATTTCATCAGGCAGTAAAAGAAGTGTTAGAATCACTTACTCCTGCTGTAGAAAAACACCCTGAATTTCGCAAGTATAAGATACTTGAACGAATTGTGGAACCCGAAAGACAATTTATGTTTCGTGTTCCTTGGATTGATGATAATGGAGAAGTTCATGTAAATCGTGGATTCCGTGTTCAGTTTAATAGCGCGATTGGCCCTTATAAAGGGGGCCTAAGATTTCATCCAAGTGTTTATTTAGGGATCATCAAATTCCTCGGATTTGAACAAGTCTTTAAAAACTCTCTCACTGGTCTCCCAATGGGAGGTGGCAAGGGTGGATCGGATTTTGATCCTAAAGGTAAGTCTAATAATGAAGTTATGAGATTTTGTCAGTCATTCATGCAAGAGTTATTCCGCCACATAGGTCCTGATACCGATATTCCAGCAGGTGATATTGGTGTCGGAGGACGTGAAATCGGTTATCTCTACGGTCAATACCGCAAAATACGCAATGATTTTACTGGAGTATTAACAGGTAAAGGTCTTGAATGGGGTGGTTCTCTTATTAGGCCTGAAGCAACAGGATACGGATGCACCTATTTTACCCAAGAAATGCTCAAAACTCGAGGAACTGACTTTAAAGACAAAATTGTAGCGGTTTCTGGATCTGGAAATGTCGCTCAATATACTGTTGAGAAAGTCAATCAATTAGGTGGTAAAGTTGTTACACTTTCTGACTCCAGTGGATCCATTTATGATCCTAATGGCATCTCTGGTGAAAAATTTGATTTCTTTCTTGAGCTAAAGCAGATTCGTCGTGGGCGAATAAAAGAGTATGCAGAGAAATTCAATGTTGACTACTACCAAGGCAAACGTCCCTGGGAAGTAAAATGTGATATTGCTATGCCATCTGCAACCCAAAATGAAATTGAGGCCACTGATGCTCAGAAATTAGTTGACAACGGTTGTATCGCAGTCGGTGAAGGCGCGAATATGCCCTCTACATTAGACGCCATTGATATTTTCCTTGATGCAGGTGTTTCCTTTGGTCCAGCAAAAGCTGCCAACGCGGGTGGAGTGGCAACTTCAGGGCTCGAAATGTCTCAAAATAGTCTTCGATTAGCATGGACTAGAGAAGAAGTTGATCAGCGTCTTCATTCTATTATGGTTAATATCTTCCAATCTTCTCGTGATGCTGCAGAGAAATATGGTTCACCAGGTAATCTAGTTGTCGGTGCAAACGTAGCTGGCTTCTTAAAAGTAGCCCGTGCCATGATGGCTCAAGGTGTTCTCTAAATTAAATTTAAAGTCTCTTAGAATACGGTACTCACGTATTTCTCTCTCTTTTTTCTTATTTATTTGAGGATACCAGAATTGAGGGGAAAAGCAATTGAAATTCGTTTCCTTTTTTTGCAAAGGGGAGAATCTTAAGTGTACCGCCAAAATGTTGCATGATTACTGAACATAGCGACAAACCAATATAGTGCCCTTGATATTCCCAGTTATCGGTTATCTTACTTGAAAGCCGATAGCTCACTTCTTCTGAAATCGGGGGGGAACAGGAATCCTGAATAATTATGCGATAATACGCCGCAAGCAGTCCTCCTTCCATTTTAATTGGGATTTGTTTAAGGTTTTCTTTCTCGTACGAGATTTGGATGAATTGGAGGATTTCTACCAGAGCAATTTTCAGATATTTATCACATAATAGAAGCCTGTCAAGACTTGATTTGTCCAGTGAAATATTAGGTTGTAATTCTGGTACCTCTTGGAATATTTCCTCTATTACATCTAAGATACTAAACATGGATTTAAATTCTTTCACTGGTGATTGGAGAACATCAAAAATTTTATTTACAGTATCAATCGTTCGAGATGATTGATCAGCTATATTTATTATTTCTTGAATATTTTCAGGATCGATAGTTCCTTCATGTTTCATTTCAAGGCGAATAAAATCTAAATTATTAACGATTTTTTGTAAATCATTGTTTACAAAGTGTGATAGCATAGCATGGTAGCGTTCTTCTTCTAATTTCACTTGTTTTAGAAGTTTTTCAGTTCTTTTACGATCAGACACATCTCTAACGAAAACTAGTTCAGCAGGAGGACCTTGGTATGTTGTAATGCCTACATTAAATTCCACTTCTATCTTAGATCCATCCTTTTTACGGATCAGAGAATCATAAATATTGGGGACATCTTCTCCAGCCATTCGACGACGATAATAATCCTCAACCTCAGGTATCACATCTACATGGAGAAAGTTGACAAAATATTTACCAATTAATTCTGGGATTGAATACCCACTAATTTCAGCCAAGCTCTGGTTAACATAGACAACTTTACTATCCTGAATTATAGCAATTCCATCATTTGCTCTCTCAACCAAATTACGATACTGTTCTTCCGACTCTTGTAAGGAATGTTCAATAGATTTCTGAATGGTTATGTCTGTAAACACACCAAAAGATCCAACAACTTTTTCATCATCATCTAATAAAACTGTACCAGCTATTCGCGTTGTACAGTGTGTTCCATCTTTTTTGATCCAAGTTAACTCATAAGTAGAGGATAATGATTTTTTTTCAAATCGTGATTTCACCACTTCTTCAAATTCTTTCCATGAATCAGGAGCAAGAAAATCAGTTACTAGTCTCCCCATAAGTTCCTCTTCAGGGTAACCCAACATATTTTCTAATGCATTATTTACAAAAATTGTCCTATCTCTACTATCCGTCACCCATACCCCTTCACCCATAGTAGTGATTAAAGTACGAAATCTTTTCTCACTTTCTTCTAATTCTTTACTAATACGTTTTCTTTCTGAAATATCACGAACAAAAACGAGATCTGCTGGATGATTTTGATATGTAATGATTCCAGCGTTCAATTCAACCTCAATCTTTTCACCATTTGCAAGTACAAGAGATGTTTCGTAAATTGGAGGGACTGCAATACCCTGCATTCGATCACGATACCTTTGAACAACTTCTTTCCTTGCATCAGGATGAATATTTTGCTCGAAGGGAGTGCCGATAATTTCCTCGATTGGTTGACCTGACATTTTTGCCAATGAAGTATTAAGAAATTTAACAATACCATCTTGAATAATTGTAATTCCGTCAGTGGCTCTTTCCACTAACGTACGATACTTTTCTTCTGACTCTACGAGAGCTTGATTTGCTTCAATAATGTTGGTGATATCACTTGCAAAAACAGCAATCCTTACGACTTCATTTTGATTGTTTAGTATCGGATAAACCCAATTTTCAAAAACTATTCCGTTTCGACTATCACTGAATCGGATTGGAACCTTTTTTATTATTGCTTCAGTAATAAATTTCTCCCGATTCTCACGTACCACAGGAGAAAAGTATTCATAGATGCTGGTACCTATCATCCTATCCACGGTTCCCCCAAGTCGTTTAGCTGCAACTTCATTGAGGGTAATTATTACGCCATTTTTCTCTAAAAGCAAAGATGATTCAGGAGAGACACTAAGTAAAGAATCAATATCAGTTAACGCTCGTTCATGTGCAGAAAGAAATTCATCTGCACCAATCAGAGACTCAACAATAGTGAGGATATATTGAGGGATTTCATCGATTACAAGAGGCATTTTTCTAATTATGGAATGAAATTCCTTCCCGTGAAGAATGGTTACCTCTTCCTTAGTGATAGGTTTACCTGTTGAAAGAACGGCCTCATAATCGTGACGGGCTGATTCAGATAAGAAAGAAAAAGCTTCAAAGATAGATTTACCTAGTATGTCAGGATCAACTGAAAAATCCTCCAGCATATGGGTATAGGCATCATTCATTGTAACAAAATCGAAGTTTGTATCTACGATATGCATAGGTTTGTCGATCGAATCTAGAATCTCTTTGAAATAGAGCTTCAATGTTTCCGAACTATCTGTTACTGGCCTTAACTGGGATAATTTTTCTCGAATAGCATTTTTAACATCCTCGGGGACATCATCTCGTGATAATATCGATTCCAATTTCATTTTAGTCACTTATCTGGTAAGACTAGATTTACAGTACCCTCAATTTGGCGATGTTGTTTTTTATATCAATCTATATCTCTTGTTTGAACAGCATCTTTTTTTCAATAATCGGATATCATGGTAGAGATCTCTTGGATAAAATCAAATTTGTTATTTTTGACTTAGATGACACACTAATCCACTCAGGAATAGATTACGCTGCTATTCGTGCAGAGATCTGCAAATATTTTCCAACTCGAGCTCTTATCTCAAACTTGGATAGAACACCAATCCTTAAGCTTGCCTCACAACTAAAGGAGATCGATCAACAACTCTATATAAAGGCTAAACAACTAATAGAGAAGAGCGAGGAAGAATCAGTTGAAAGAGCAGAAATTATGGAGGATGCAGATAAAATACCAGAAATTCTTGAGCAATATAAGACAAAAAGTGCTATCTATACCAATAATACACTAAAAACAGTTCAGCTCTATTTCCAAAAACCAGAATTTCAATTTTTAAAATATTTCGTATTTCTGACGCGTGATGATGTTATAATTCCAAAACCAAATCCAGAAGGAATTTTAACCCTACTACACAAGTATAATGCTTCAAAGGAAAATTCTGTATACATTGGCGATTCATTTATTGATGCAGGTGCAGCTCGAGAGGCCGGAATCAGATTTATTCTATTTGATTCACGCCAGTTAGATCTTGCTTCATATGGAATTACTCCCTTTGCATCATTAGAGAAATGGTCAGAACTAGCCCGACTACTACAATAGAATACAGTTAACACATCTGGAAATTACTAGTAATGCCAAAAATAAAAATTATAACTCAATTAGCGGAACAGTTCCAATTGTCAGAGGAAGACCCATTATTTAACTCCGCTATCTATCCAAAATCATGTGGTGGTGGGGAAGAGTTTAAATTTTTGGCATTATATGGTGATGCTATTCTCAATTTACTACTTCTCGAAAATATATCAAGAAATGGAACAATGAATTCAGGCCATATTACCGTAGCCCTTCATTCATTCCATAATGACGATACTTTGTACCATATTGCCAAGAATCTAAGAATTCAAGAGGTAATGGAAGGACGATACAAAACAACTTCAATGACAAAAAATGATCTAAAAGAAAGCGTTGAGGCATTATTAGGAGCAACCTATCAAAAAAATGGTTTAAAATCCTGTAAAGAAATAGTTACTAATCTTGTTCAAATAGCAATAGAAAAAAATTTCCTTAATCCTAACCCAAAAGGAATTCTTCAAGTACTTTTCCAAAAGAAAAACCTTACAATCCCTAAGTATGAATCCACACGAGTAGGCGGGCCTGATCATCAGCAATTATTCCAATGTACTGTCACAGGGGAATATGAAGGAAAAAACTACGAAAATCGAAGTGATATCTTAACTAGTAAAAAAGAGGCGGAAAAAGACGCAGCAAAAAAATTTTTAGCTGAATTAGGGGAACTAAAATTATTAGAGAATACATTCTTCAGGGTTTGAAGAATATTTTGAAAAATACTCAAAAAATATTACAGGGGGTATACGAAGAGTTTCTGATAGAAAAGGCAATACCAAGTATTAATATACAAGGAATTTTAAGATCAATTTAGGGAAAAAAACTTACAGAGTTTGGTTGAAGACAATGAGGAAATTTGCCTTCCAAGAATTAATGTATGCTATAGTAGTCGCGAGTAGCTACGGGCTGTTGTTAGGTTTACTTTATAATGATCAATCAGATTATTGGATTTTTTTTGTTTGGATACTCGTTATTACCTTACACATTGCTGGAATCTGGTTAATTGAATATCTTGAAACAAATAAACGCGATAAGAAGAAAAAAGACAGTACCGATTAGGTAAGGTTACTAACTTCAACAATTTTTAATCTACTATACACAAAAACTCATCCTTACATTTAAACTTGATTTTTGGTTAATCGAGATAGTTATACACGCTATCTCGATAACTTGAGAGAATTGATAACTGTTAATAGAGTAACTCCGACATCCCCAAACACAGCAACCCACATTGAAGCTAATCCAATTGTTCCTAGGACAATAAAAATCGCTTTTATTCCAAGAGCCATTATGATATTTTGTTTGGCAATTTTATTTGTGTTCTCCGCAATAAATATAGCATCATTCAAACGATTAGGATTATCATCCATTATAACTAAGTCAGCAGCTTCAATAGAGGCGTCGGAACCAATAGCGCCCATAGCTACCCCGACATCGGCACGAGCTATAACTGGAGCATCATTCATCCCATCACCAACAAATATAACTGCTCCACCATGGTCTGATGCTTTCTGAAGGTACTGTTCAAGAATTTCCAGCTTGTTTAAAGGCATCAAACTGGCGTAGATATCTTCCCGCTTAATGCCAATTTCCTCCCCAACACGTTCTGCGATGTTTTTTGTATCCCCTGTAAGTAATCCAATGTGAGGAACGTTATTTTTTCTTAAATTATTGATAGCATCAAAAGCTGTAGGTTTAATCTTATCATCAATAATAATATATCCGATATAAGTATCATTGAGGACAACATATACCGCGGTCTCATCAGTAATGCAAGCCGAATGTGGACAATCAATCTCATGAACCATTTTGTCATTTCCAACAATGATAGAATCCCCCATTTTTGTTTTCATCTTGATGCCTAACGCGGGTAGTTCCTCATATTCATCAACTTGTGAAAGATCCACTTGTTTATTATATGCTTTAAGAATAGATTTGGCAATAGGATGATTAGAATGAGCTTCCGCTAGTGCAGCATAGGCAATAACCTCCTGAGGAGTATAGTTCTCAGTAGGAACTACCATGACGACTTCGAATTTACCAATTGTCAATGTACCTGTTTTATCGAAAAGAACAGTTGATACTTCATTTAATGAATCAATAACATTGGCTCCTTTCAATAACACACCATATCGAGAACTTTTTCCGATTCCTGCAAAATAAACGAGGGGTATAGACACCACAAGAGCACAAGGACAGGAAATAACTAGCACTACAAGGGCACGGTAAATCCATATCTCCATAGGTTCAACTAACAGGAAAGGAGGAATCGTTGCAATCATTATAGCAAGGATAAGGACAAATGGAGTATAATATCGTGCAAAACGAGTAATAAACACCTCTTTTTCTGATTTATGTTGAGTTGCATTTTCTACTACATTCAGAATTCGACTAACTGTTGATTCAGAATGATCCACAGTCACTTCAATTTTAATGCTCGAACTGGTAATTGCACCTGAAAGTATGTTATCACCCTTTACAAGTGAAACGGGACGTGATTCTCCAGTTAGAGCTGATAAATCGAGATTAGCATTAGAAGAGACTAGAATTCCGTCTAATGGAACACGCTCTCCTGGTTTCACTAAAATATTATTACCAGGAGTGATATTCTCGACTGGTACAGTTGTTACACCCTCCATAGTAACCAAATGGGCAACATCTGGACGAATATCCAATAATTCACTGATAGATTTTCGAGATTTGTTCACGGCTCTCGATTGTAGATATTCCCCAACAGTGTAAAATACCATTACAGCTGCAGCTTCTGGAATTTCATTTATAATTATTGCACCTAATGTAGCTATAGACATAAGGAAATATTCATTGGCAATATCCAGAGACCTAAGACGATAAAAAGCCTTTCTTAATACATGAAAACCCGAGACGAAATAAGCTCCAAATAATGCCAAAAATCCTCCAGTTACCACTAAGGAAGGTAGTGATAAAGATGTGATCAGCACACCAACTAATAAAAGAAGAGCAGACACAATAATTTGTTTCAGTAACCAATTTTCCTGATCTTCTGCACTGGAATGCTTTTGTGATTCTCTTTCTGGAATAGCAATTGCTCCAGGTTCTATTTTCGATATTATAAAGTTAATATCAGTGACATCATCTGATCCGATGTGTAATCGTCGTGTAGCAAAATTCAATTGAACCGAAGAATAACCTTCTTGCTTCAAAGTCCTTTCAATTTTCATTGCACAATCGGCACAGGATAAACCCTGAAGCAGGTAAGCGTGTTTTTCTTGTGCCACGGAATCACTCTCTTAGCTAGCTTCTTCTTCCTTCATATGAGCCAAAGTTTGAGCCAGAATAGGATGAAGATGCTCCCTTTCTAGGGTATAAAAGATTTGTTTTCCATCCCGTCGGGTTTTTACCAATCTGTGTTGTCTTAAATAACGAAGTTGATGAGAAATTGCTGATTGTTTTGCATTCAAAGTCGTACTAATATCGCATACACATAGCTCTACTTCAGATAATGCGAGAAGTATTTTAATGCGAGTTTCACCAGCTAAAAGCTTAAAGAAGCCAGCTAACTCGGTGGGATTACTATCTTCAAGTGTTTTTTTAGCATGAGCGACATTATCTGGATGAATCACAAATTCTTCACAATCGTTTGACATTTGGAGCCGTACCTAATATGTGATATGTATAAAACTGAAATTATATCCAAGTAACTCATATGAACAATCATTCATATGTGTTTGGTTTCACTTGTTGCTAGTAATTTAGACGTCTATATCTTGAAAATGAACCTGTCTTAGGAAGAAGATGTAAATTAGAAGATAAATTAACTACTCTACGATTTTCGGGGATGATGTATTAAAATCATGAAAATAATTGTCAATAGTGAAATTGATCTAATTAGCAGGTGAAAAAAAATGTCCAAATTGATCCTCTCAGAAGCAACTAAAATTATGGATGTCATTGATGAATACCCATTTTTAACTGACGTTTTAGTGGAGTTAGATCCGATATTACGACGTTTTAAAAATCCTATTTTACGTAAAACGGTTGGGAGAAGAGCTACGCTTACTGATGTCTCAGATATGATTAACAGAGATTTGAATGAAGTAATTTCTTTCTTCTCAAAAAAGATAAAGGAAGCTACAAGTACGAAGGTGGAACTAAATGTGGGGTCAGAAAGGATAAGTGGATGGGAAGATGAACATACGCGAAAACGAGAGATGTTGAAAGCATTAGTATTAGAACTGCACGCGGGAGGAGAACTTCAGACATTAAAAGCACGATTCAAAGAGATTATAGGAGACATTGAGGCAACGGATATCGCTTCAATGGAACAAGAGCTTATTGACTCAGGAGAATTAACTGTTGAACAAATAACCTTGTTGTGCGATTTGCATGTTGGTATCTTTGAGGACACACTAGCTGAAAATAAAAAACCACAAACTATCCCTGGCCACCCCATTCATACCTATATGGCAGAAAATTCAGAGGCCAAAAAAATAATTGCGAAACTCAGAGAGAATCCGTCACCAGAATTAATTAAAGAACTAGCAAAAATTGAAATTCATTACACACGTCTTGAAAATCAACTATTCCCAATGTTAGAAAAAAAGGATTTCGCTGGTCCTTCACAAGTAATGTGGGCGAAACATGATGAAACGAGACAATTATTCCGTAAAGGTGAAGAAGTGGATCTTGAAGAACTCACTTCTCAAGTGGAAGATATGACATTCAAAGAAGAAACAATTCTTTTTCCAACTAGTTTAGAATTATTGACAACATTAGACTGGCAAACAGTGAAACATGGTGAGGAGGAAATTGGATTCGCCTGGGTTACCCCTGGAGATGAGTGGAAACCACTTACACCTGATATTATACATCAGACCCCAACTCCCGACATCACAGCTGATGCTTTAGACCTTAATACTGGAAAATTAACTTTAGAACAGATTGATTTAATGCTTACACACCTTCCGATTGAGATCTCGTATATCAACACACAAGATGAAGTTCTCTATTATTCTGGGGCAAAAGAACGAATATTTCCCCGAAGTCCAGGAGTTATCGGGAGAAAGGTGCAAAAATGTCATCCTCCGAAAAGTCTAGAGAAAGTGATTCAGATAATCGAAGCTTTTAGATCAGGAAGGAAGGATCAGGCAGAATTTTGGATCACAATGGAAGGGAAGTTTTTACATATCCGATACTTTGCAGTTAGAGATGACAATGGAGAATATCAAGGAACGATCGAAGTTATGCAAGATGTAACTTCCATCCGTGCTCTCGAAGGGGAAAGAAGATTGGTCAACTGGGAAGATTAGCAACTAGAAGGAAATTAGTTTGCCAAAACAAACAAAACTTGGATTTACCATAAGTTACGACTTTTTACCTCCCTCACAAACTCACGATTTACTAGAAGTTCTTGATAATTCCGCATTTACCCATATATTCATACCAGAAGTATGGGGGTATGATGCGTTCCTTGAGTGTGCACGAATGGCAACCCAAACTGAAAATCTTGTCTTTGGAACAGGGATTGTCAATATGTACTCACGCTCACCAGCTACTATGGCACAGGCGGCAGCGAGTATTGATGAGCAAACCGAAGGACGGTTTATATTAGGAGTAGGGTTAAGTGGACCTCAAGTTGTTCAAAACTGGCATGGTTTAAATTACTACCATGGATCTCCAATGCAACGTACCCGTGAGTACTTGGAAATCCTTCACCTCATATTTTCCGGAGAAACAGTTAATTACGATACAGGAACCATTTTTAAACTGAAAAACTTCAAGTTACGCACGTTTGAAACCCCAGTAAAGGTACCCGTATACTTAGCGGCTTTCGGAACTAAGAATGTCCAGCTAGCAGGTGAATTAGCGGATGGATGGTTACCGATATGGACTTCATATCCCGAAATACCTAGTTTAAAGGACAATTTCGAAAAAGGGATAGCGAAACGTCAAAAAATTGACAATAAGGATAAAGAGATTGCCCCCTTCATTGTAACATGTGCCTCTGAAGATCCTAAAGCAAAATACTATGTCCAAAAGCAATTATCATTCTATATCGGAGGAATGGGTACCTATTACGCACGGGTAGCAAAACAATATGGTTTTACAGAAGAAGTAGAGCGAATAACTCGAGCTTGGAATGCCGGAGATAGAGAACTAGCATTAAAGGAAGTAAGTGAGGAAATGTTAGCAAGGCTTGCAGCGGTAGGGCCACCTGAAAAAGTCTTAGCCCGATATGAAACGCTTAGAAAAAGTGGCATCACAAATCCAGTTGTATGGTTACCAGTTGGATGTCCCCCTGCATTAGCTCTGGAAACTATTCATACATTCCAAGACAGTTAGAAGGGGTGTAATTAGATATTTTCGTCTACTGATGTGTCCAACTCATCAAAGTAATAAAGATAGTCTCCCTCAACTCTAGGTTTATTTAAAGCTTTAAAACAGTAGTTCAATTGGCCACGATGATATATAGTATGGATAATATATTGTAAGTAGAAATCGTCTTTCATCATACAAAAAGAATCCCCATCTCGCCGAGGAACAGCCACTGTACCATCCAAATTATTCTGAATCTCATACCCTAATTGATAATCCAAATTTTTCCACAATTCAATGAGTGTTGATTGTGTGTACTCATCTAAAAGATGATAAAATCCGCCTGGAGCATTAAGGTGGTCGAAAAACGATAGTTCAATTTTCAGAAGTGAAAAGCACCGCAACAATGCTGAACATATATGTACAACCTTTTCCTTAGTTGAACCAAGTGTAGACCCGAGATCCAGAACAAATTCCTCTTCAGATAACTCTTGAAGGATTGCGCGTGATTTTTCTCCAACCCATAGGTGGTATTTTGCTAAATTTTTCATTCCCATTGATTAATCTCCGATGGAACGTAGGTACTAATGTATTACCATCATAATCTTGATATATTTAACCCTCTTGTTCCTAAAACAGTAATAATAATTTGAGTGAATCAAAGAATTTAGGACACGATTTTGCCTCTAATTAAATGATTAAATATGTGGGGAAGAATTCTCAGAGTCATAAGGTTGGTCAAGTTTATATCAGGCATTGGAAATGAAAACAGATGAAAATGGACGAAATCGGAATTACGTATAAAAGTATACATGAAACTCTTGTAGCAAGTATTAGAACGGGTATTAAGAGTTCAAAAGACATTACCAAAACAGTGGAACAATTAAATACGTCCTTGCCCAAAAAAATAATCACAGGGCCAGCATTTGGTAGAACAAATTGGATATCTTCCCTTCCCAAAGATCAAGGAACCGACATGGAAATTGGTTTTCCAGTATCTTCAGAATTCAATATGGGAAATATCAAATCGAGAATATTGCCCAAACGAGAAGTTTTGTCGATTATCCATACTGGTCCTGTAGATCAGAAACACATGACTTCTAAGAAATTATGGGAGTACGTAACAAAAAAAGGGTTTATTTCAGATGAATTCATTATGGAATTCTATCTAGACTCGAATAATCCACAGGGTAATGAAATAGAAATTCAGTTCATTATTCATAACTGGCAAGAATTGTTTACACAGCATACAGAACGAGTATTAGGCTCAGATATAGCTACGACGATCAATCCAAAACCCCTAGAAGTGGAGGCAGCGCTTGAAGCTCGTCTCGAATGGGCAAAAAAGGCCATAATCAAAGCTAATTGTCATGCAAGTGAGGTTGAAACATACGATATTTTATCGAGCTGCGCACATGTATTTCCGTCTGAACCAATTAAGAAAATGAAACGCACCTACGAAATAGCAAGAGAAAACATGACTCCTCTAGCCTCCATTGATCATGTATTAGCTATGATGACGAAAGATCGAGCATGGGGAGATACTCCAATCAGAGAGGAAAATGTTCTCATAGCTACTAAAAATCCAGCAAATAGAGAAGCATATGAAAAGGCAACTACAAGTGCAGAAAAACGACGAGCAGCTTGTTTTTGTCCAGTAATTCGAAATTCTCTTGATGATGCAGATATTCCTAAAGAATATTGCTTATGTAGTGCAGGTTGGTTTCGACGTCAATGGGAAGGTGCATTATCACAACCAGTCAAAGTTGATATCCTAAAAACGGTGTTAAAAGGGGATGAAGTCTGCCAGTTTGCCATTCTTATTCCAGAAAATCTTAAGTGAAGAGAGATGAGGCATCTTCGCTCAAAGAGCTAAGCACAGACCTAACCCCATTAGAATAACAACGGTAAAAATTATCGCAGTTCAAGATGGAATTCTTAAAGTGAGAGGGTTAGATGCAATTAATGGCACACCTGTTCTTGACATTAAACCTTACTTTCCTATGTTTGATAAAGTAAATGGCACCACACCAGAATGGGTGAATGAGTTAATGAAAAAATATCTCTACTCGGATGTGGTATAAAATGATATACAATAGACTTTCTTCTAAAAAAAATAAATTAGAGGGGTACATCCTGTATCCCAATTAAGTACCCGAAGAAATTTAACACTATATGCAGTCCAAGGGTTAAAGGTAATAGAAGAAGAAACCATTCGATTGGCCAAGGAGCAATGGGATAAACAAGAATTAATGCAGCTAATAGAAAACCCAACTGATCCATAAAGAGGAAAGATTCCCCTCTTTTTAAACCACTACGTCTTTTAATAAAACTACCTGCTAAATCACCCAAGAGAGCCCCACAACTAAGTAGAAATCCGATTAGAATCGCCTGAAGGAAGGAATTATTCGCCATGAATTGGAGTAAAGGGAATAAAATTCCTTGATTAAAACGACTAACAATCGTTACTGGATAACTCATGCTACTAGAAAGGATAACAATTGCGACACAGGTCAATATGCCACTTAATGTACCACCTAAAAATCCTCGAATTGTTTTACCGTCTCCTAGAATTCTTTTATTATCTTTCCAGAATTTACCGCCATCTAAAGGCCCATTATAGCGGTTACCTCTGCCTAAAAATACAGGTGCCGCATTGGCAACCAGAGCAGGGAATATAAAAATTATTGAATTAAAAATTGATTCGATTATATCTACCATTTTATTTACCTCGAAGATAGTCTTGAAGATTGTAGTTCATATTGATACCATCCTTCACAGGACCCTCCTCACTAGTTTCAACGTTTAGATTCTGATTTTTGTTATCAAGAATGCATAACTGAAGAATAAAAGCCCCAATGTGTGCAAAAAATACTAGAGAAATAATAATCTCATATGACATTACCAATATGAGTATTAGGGACACTCTCTTTAACCCAGGATCAAACTTCGCTTTATCTCTTAATGAAGTCATTAATAATATTGAATATATTGCTAGAAACACAACTTTGTAGTCGACCCCAAAATTATACGCTAATGCAACAAACATTAATACTTCAAGAGACCTATCGAAGATAATTTCAAGCTGTTCCCCTGTTTTACTTTCTAATCCATATACTCGAGCAATATTACCATCAACCCCGTCGAGAAATAAAGAAATACCCATCATTATCAATCCGAGTTGCCAATGTGTCAGAAAAATTAGGCCTACAGAAACTAACCCTATTAAAAAGCCTAAAACTGATACATGATTTGGTAACATCTTAAGTTTCAGATGAAATAAATCAGAAATTGGGCGCATAACCCCATCATACGTTTTCTTTACACCAGGTACAACAATATACATCCTACAATCACCACTGTTGATATTCCAGCAAAATCATCAATTTTAACTCTCCTTTTCGGAATTTTAAAGTCTAAAAATGGATAAAAAGGTTGTTTTTCATAACTCATTATATAATCAAGTATAAGATGAGTTGTGAAGAAAAACACAGGAACCCAGGTCCGTGAATACACAGCTAATGGCACTATCCATAAATAAGATACAGGTTCTTGTAAACTCGTTCTCCAATTCCAATACCTTACAATTTTAAATCCATTTTGTTTGAGATAGAGAGGAACTTTGATGAGATGGTCAAAATCAATTAGCACTCCAAAAAGAGCAGCCCAAAAAATATCGATTCCAGTCAAATCACCCAATTTAATAAACAGAAAAGTTACCAATATATGAGCAATAATATTCATCTTATTCACCATTTCTTTGGAAATTAATACTAATACTCACAAGAGTCTTTAAAAGATCCGAGGAACATTTTCAAGAGAAATCATTTTGTTTAAGAGAATGGTTTGTGAGAGAAACTAACATTGGGATATAAAAACAGGAAACTTCATAGGTCAACCGAGTTTAATGGAAGTAAAATCTGAATTGCTCAATAAACTAGAAACTCTATTTGAACTTCTGGACCGAATAATAACATACGAGGAAGGGACTGATCTAAATCAATATTGTACAAAAAAGAATTCTTCCATCAACCAAAACCCATTCGAATTTGTGAAGGAAATTTCTAATCAAATAGAAAATATAATTGCCCGAGGCTTTCTGCAAATTCATGGGAAATGAAAGGGTTTCCTAGAAGGAAAGATGCTAGAGCAAAATCTCTAGAATTCTTTTCAACATCAGTGTGAGTAATTCATTTGCCCTGCAGGAATTCTAACCGCTAGAAAATTTTCCGGAGGGATAAGTGTACAACTGTATCTATCATTAAAGGCACAGTAAGGTAAGTACGCTAGATTAAAATCAATCTTAAAAAAGCCATCAACTAACGGTTCCAATTCGACATAGCGGCCCCCACCATAGGATTCTATACCAGATGTTTTATCTTTAAACGGGACAAATAAATACTCATCATCTGGGGGTTTGAAGACAGTTAAGCGATTATCCTTTCCTTCAAACTCAAAAGTGAAATATCCATATCGGAGATACGTCCTTTCATCCCCTTTGGTTGCTAAAATTGTTACTTCTTCGGGATGTTTATTCTTTTGAAGTTTAACTCTAAGATTAAGCTTCTCATTAACAGGAAAATTAGTTAAACCTTCGAATGATTGTTTTTGCTCCGTTGTTAGAGGAGAATCCTCAGAATGTTTAAAAAAATGATCGTTATTCTTCCTGATCGTAGCAATATACTCTAAATATGAGGTATCAGGCATGAAAATCACAGAAAGGGGGAATATCTGAGTTAGTAGGGAGGAAATATAATGATAGTTATAACTAGTGTAAAATATTTTTGAAATATTAATTTCTTGTTCAACTTCATTCCCACTTGTAGGAGTGAATAAAACTAGAAATAAATGAAAAATATATAGTCGTTTTTGCTTCTCGACATCGGGGCAAGAATTTTTCTAAACAGGTGGTAAATATTGTTGTCGGATAGATTGACAGATCTGGACATTTATAGACAAATAGGTCAAGATGACATTACAGAAAGAAGAGAACTAGAAGGCAGGAGATCTTAGGAGAAGGGAGTAGAGATTAAAATACATGATTAACAGAGTGTTCAACCGATCTCATGGGATTATACCTAAAATGACGCGCAATGTAACTTCTTGATATTAGAATAACGGGAAACAAGCAAATTTGTTTTAGATTACAGGGCTTAGTAGGTTTATAAGAAGAAAAGTTGCGAATCAATCAGGAAAGTCATGTGTATTTCCTGTCGCCGAGAGTTCTGCGGAGACATTAAACGCCTGTGGAGAAGCGGTAAGACCGGCATTAATGCTGGCTCGCGTCGCTGAATCAGGAAGAACA
>DXJL01000024.1 GCA_019057635.1 Candidatus Heimdallarchaeota archaeon | reverse complement strand
ACATGACTATTTTTGGCTCTCTAATACAACTGGGATAAACGTGATTATAAATTTCGAGAATCTATAAACCTCTAAACCTGAAGTCAGTCAGAATTTTTTGTATAAACCGCAAATGTTGCCTATTCGAGACCATTAATTTATTTTTCTAAGGAATATCTTATGTTTATTTGATAACAAGATTAAATAGGATCAGTGCTTTTAAATACTTCAATAACATCCAATTTTGTAACCACTGCTGGGATCCCCAATTTTCCAGAAAAACTCGGTTGTGTACGTCCCTGATCTCCACTAATCAATTCTTTTACATATAATCCTCCCTCACAAACTATATGTAACGTTATTTCATCCTTAGTTGCTTTTTCTATCTGAAAGGAAGAAACTCTGCGTGTTCTGATTTTATCCGCCCTTCTATGGGCAACCCTTATGGGTGTTCGTTGTTGAATTAGGATATTTGTAAACTCTTCAGTAATAGTTTCTAAAATTGAATGGTTGTCTGGTAACGATTTTTCTAAAGTTACCACTGCTCTATAAGCTTTCGCATTTCTACTCGAACGAGTTTTAATCTCTCGTACTTTAGTTCTATTAGTTAATCCTTCAATTGTAACTTCAACTTTACCGTTTGAATTATCAGAAATCTGTTTCGCAATCGTTTTGAAGTCAAGATTTCTAATTTTGGGTTCTGAAATTTCAATAACAAAGGGCCTACCTGTTCCCAACATACGAGCGTCAATGTCTTCTCTTCCCGATCCGTGAAATTTACTCGAAATTCCTTTTGCAGCGTTAAAAAATGGAGTCGTAGCATATTCTTCAACAGAATCTTGATACATTTTCCCTGTAAAGTTACAATGATTACACCCCACTCCTCGACATTTACGACAGAACCATTTTGATTGAGGAATACCTCGTTCTAATTTTCTATACCTCCCCAAGATGAAAAGAGGGTTACTCTTAATATCGATACTATTTTGAATAAGATCAAAGGTAAATACAATATCTGGTGCTTTGAAATCAACAGTAGCATCAGGAATAAACGTTGAGAGGATTTTCCCAAGTTCGCGGTTGAAATCGGATTTTATAGATTCGCCATATTCAAAGCTAAAGGTACTCCGAGTAATATCCTCATTATCAATAATTCCAGGAGGAAATTTAGAGCCAACCAAGAAAGTTGAAAATTCATACTCACTTACTAGATCATGTGCTTCCTTGGCCAAACTTTCTAAAAATGGATAGGAAAGAAAATCTTGACATATTGTGCAGGGTAGAGAATTAGGTTCAGAGTCTGGAAAATATCGTCTAACTGATTGTTCTCCGACGGAAAAATCCTTTGATACTAGTGATGAAATGTTTGATAGTCCAGTTTTAGCTTGACGATGATTGATTTCCCACTCCATGGCAAGAAATATCTTTAATGCAGAACCACGATCTGCATTAGATAAACCAGTCAATAAGTTACCGAATTGTCTACCTAAACACGAATTACAAACATGATGTTTTTCTATAAAAGGTAAAATTGTATTGAAAAGATACGACTCCATTTTGATAACCCTTCTTCCTATTGCAAGAAAATCCATTTTCCGTGAGATTTCCTCAAGTATAAAGGCTTGAAAGTCTGATTTCTTGACGTTTCAACAAATCATGCTTAGGGAGAAAGTGCAATTATTTCTTTCGAGTTTAAGGTTTCCAGCCGAAGAATATATTGCTTATATTTGTCATCAGTCTTATTAGATCTTGAAAATCCAATGTGGTTACCTAAAATGAATAGAATTTTCATAATCACTTCCAATTCTGTGGATACTTCTAAACCTCTTTCCATTAATTCATTAACAAGTTATGGGCGCTTGGATGTATTATGTAGATGTATTTCGACAGCTTTTTTTCTTTCAAATAATTTTCGTAAGGATGTTCTACTCTATGTTTATTTTGTAATTAATAAAACCATTTTACAGATTACTGGGGAGAATGTTCATGGTATTAATCCAGACGAGCGAGCGATTGCAGGGATCTTAAAACGCGTTTTTCGAGGTTTTCCACATCCTGGAATTCGCTTCTATTCAGGAAATCTAGAAAATTTACTTATTAAATATGAACCAGTTATGTTAGACATCCATGGAGAGGTTAATCATAAGAGAATCTCCACTTATCAATCATTCATAATAGGTGACCAGTTGGGATACCCATCGGAGGATGAAATAATTCTTTCTAAATTAAAAAGGGTATCCTTGGGATCAGATGAATATCTAAGTTCCCAAACTATCACAATTCTCAATTATATGCTCGATCAAGAGTGATCCAGACCAATAGAGATATTCTGACGATTGTCTCATGGGCTGTTATTATCAGTAGAAAGAGGCATCTAAACTAAATAGGTCGTATCTTTCTAAATTAGATATCGACATTTGAGTTCAAAAAAATGGAACCAAAAAAAATATTTGAGAAAGTAATAAACATACAAAAAAAGAGGTGTACAACTTGCTTGATTCTCTAGGGTCATCTTTGCGCAAAACGATTATGAAGATTCGAGGAGCGCCAATTGTTGATGAAAAATTAATAAAAGAGTTAATGAAAGATCTAGAAAATGCACTACTGGGGGCAGACGTAAATT
>DXJL01000191.1 GCA_019057635.1 Candidatus Heimdallarchaeota archaeon | reverse complement strand
GTATTTAACCTTGTACCAAAGAGAGATCACCGAAAACGAAAATGACTTTCCTTTTTTCATTGCCAAAGCTTTGATATTTGTCCGACAAATTTGATCATGGATTTCTCAATTCATGATTTGTCATAAAAACAAATCTATCACGTTGTCCTTTGAATTCATCCTTTAATTGATCCAATCTTTCTCGATATATCATGCCTACAAGTGTAATGAATCCAATCGTTACTGAAAAAACGATTTTTGGTGTTACCCAGTCTACAGGATATTTGAGAAAGATACCGTAAAAAAGGAACATTTCTATTATACTAGCAAAAGTAACGGTAACTGTACCTTTTTTAGAATAAATAATACCAGACAGTAAGATACCCAATGTTAAAATCATCATTGGATTGACAGAAATGAGATCAGCAAGCTCATTATCTAAATATAAAGGAATTGCCGTGATAGGTTGAGTGAGTGGTACTAAAAATATCAAAGTAAATGCATAATTAT
Source organism: Candidatus Heimdallarchaeota archaeon (assembly GCA_019057635.1). GTDB lineage: Archaea > Asgardarchaeota > Heimdallarchaeia > Hodarchaeales > Hodarchaeaceae > Hodarchaeum. The sequence goes on along the minus strand of DXJL01000191.1, from coordinate 6,539 downwards.
AATATTGAGTATGTCCAAGAAAAAGGAAGGTAAGGGCAAGGAATGATAAAAAAGGAAATTGTAGTAGCTCCGAGATAGATAATACTTTAGAAGACGATAGGAAAGCTATTATTCTAACAAAAAATTGTATATTTGCAAATATGAAGAAAAAAAGGAGAGTTGTATTAAAAAACCTAATTTTTAAAATTAATTCCTCTTCTATTATTTCGGGAGAGGGTTCAGTTAGTCTGTAATATGCCTTTTTCAGAACTTTAACTGATCTATCCCGATTATTTGTAGAAGTCATCTAAATGAAAATTGCCCTATTAATATTAAAATATTAGTAAATACGAGTGTTTTCTAGATATTGACCCTTCTTTTTAAATATCAACTATCTGATCGTCAATATTTCGTGATCTTGTAAGTAGATGTGATAATCTTGATCTAATATTAAGTAGGATGGCAATCAAACTCAAATATTGTGATAAAACCGAATAAAAAAGCAAAAATAGGAACATTTGTTCAGAGAGAGTCACTTCTCCAAAGCCTCCATATAGATCTAATAGAAATGATACTCCAGATAGCAGAAAAATGATCATAACAGGCCATATAATCAGAGTTACTAACATAACTCCCAAACCTACAGAAAGAGTCTCAGATAGTATTTGACTTGCTTCAGACAAATTCATAATCAAATTTATCATTACTATTAGTAGCATACCTAATACGGAAATAATCCCTGTCCCCAAATACCATTCAATCAAACTCAGATGATATTTACCCAAGGATTTTAGGATTAAAATGCAAATGATTATTGCTATAAACGAAAAAAGAGAAAACAGAATTAGATAACCTATTATTTCGACATCAAATGAATTACTTATCAGTATGCGTACCAATGGCATATCATTTCTATTTCGTTTAAAGGTCTTAAACTTATCTTTCGGATCAAAAAATATTTGGAATATATCGATAAATTCATGTTACAAAACAAAATTTGATTATGGGGTTCCCCTATTTTTGGAGATAGGTAATTTTTTAGAATATTGAAGGAAATTTAGAACACTCTTTTTATTGGAGGGTTTATATGTATCTGAAACATGAACCTTGTCATACAGATCTAAGAACACTTTTTCTGCAAGGTATTTTGTCCGAAGATCCTAATACCATTCGTAATCATAAATACTCCAAAATTCTTCTCTAGAATAATAAGCATGGGCAGATAGAATTTTCTTTCACATGGGAATCGGGCTGACTCATTGTCATAGTAATTTTCTCCAGCGCTGAGGAGTAAAGCTACTCAAGCAGAAGAATTTTCTGCAAGTAGTGAAGAAGTTACAGCAGCAAGCGAAGAACAAATAGCATCAATGAGCCAATTGGCGTCAGCAACACAAGATCTTCAGGAAATGAGTAAAATCTTGCTAAAGGATATCAATAGATTCAAAACTTAATAGATAAAATGAGGAGAGTGGAAAAAAAAAAGAAAGGAGAAAAGCTATCTCCTTTTTCTAATGGCTATAATTGCGGCTAGAGTGCCTAGCAGTGGAATTAGAGTAAAACTAGGGGTTGAAGAGGCACTTTCATCTTCAGCAACTGTCCATAGACTGAAGTGAGTGGTATTACAGTATAGAGTATCACCTTCAATCCACTGATTCTCGGGAGCTTCCCACTCATTTGAAATTTCATTGAAAAACATGAATTTCAGTTTTTGCATATTTTTCACACCCAGTTGACTTCGAATCTGGTTTGTGAACTCATATGAGAAAGTTGCATCTATCCCAGCAGAACCATTTTGTTCTACTCTCATAATTTGTGTTCGAATCTGATGACGTTCTCGATTCATCACTTTAGGTGAGTTTTCATACTCTGTGACTGTTATTTCAACACTTTTATTGAGCTGTAATTCTAGTGAAAAACCGCTTTGTGTTTGAACCTGGTATCGATTTCCTGCCTGAACTTCAAATGCTGAACCATTCTTTGTTTGATAAAGGTTACCTGGTGTTGGCTTGTCAATAGGAGGAGAGTCTATTTGAGTAATTATTGTCCAAGTAGAGAAATGAGTTGTATTGCACAAAACTGCTATTCCATCAGGGCGGTGTTCTACCCAATTTTCATGGGCATATTGCCATTCAAAGGATTCTTCGTCGTAATACGCCCATCGAAAAGCCGATACGTCGCCTAGTCCACTTAATTCTACAGTCGTAAAGTTATGAAACATTGTAGCGTTCATAGTGGTTGTTCCATTTAACTCTATGTTCATGAAACGTATAACATTTCTAGTTTGATTGGGCAATGCGCCTTCTGGGTTATTATTTGTTTCAGATATTTCAAGACAAACATCATCTTGAGTTCTGAGTTGAATTTGTGTTCCAGATTGAGTTCTCAATTGAGTACGATTACCAGCGGTTATATTTAGTCTTGTACCATTCTCAACATTCATCCAACCATCAGCTGGTGGGTCAACCACCGCAGTTGTTGCTTCATATGCAGAATTATCTGCAACAACTCCTTGGCTAAATGAACTGAGAAGAATGAGTCCAAGTAGTATTGTCAAGGGTATACTTAGTATTTTTTTCATTTTTCTTCACAACGATTTTACTGAACTTAATTCTCTTACAATGAATTAGGTCAAGTAACTTAGAATCTCCACCTTATTTATTCTTTGAGGAACACTTTTTTGGGGGATTTTCTGTTGTACACTATTTGCATAGGATCCTTTTACTACTAGTACTAATAATCAGCTAAGATAGATTATAGGATTCAGTTTGCTAATTTGATTTACTTCGCCTTTCAAGAGCAGATTTCAACATTAACACTTTTTGAGGATTAAGGATATATTTAATTTCATCAAAATGAATTAACTTAATTTGCTCTAACTTTTTTAAATGGTAGCGCACTGCTTCCTTTGATTGGCCAAGATATTCAGCCAGAGTATTTAATTTCCACGAAGAGACTCGGGAAAAGGCTTGTGCTACTCTATATCCTCCACCTGATATAATCGAGAAGTATAGTTCTAAAAATCCTGGTTCAGGAATTCTTCTTAGTAGATGATATATCTCATATTGGCCATATACTCGGCGGTCGATTATCCGAAAGTCTTCAAGTACTTGTAAATGCCATCTCAGACTTGATGTGCCTATTTTCAATTCCCTTTTCAACTCTCTGAAATGCAAAAATTCCTTTTCATCTAAAATATTCAATATTTGACTTCGATATTCGTTTTCTAATACATCATAGGAATCTATTCGCCTCACAATTGGAGGATAAAGTATTTGTCCAATTAAGAAAAATGGAGATAAAAGGAATGACAGGAACGTCTTATCTTTAGGTAAGTCAATTGTAACCTTGGGTTTTGTTAAAAATTGAGAAATAAAAAATACAAGCCCTAGTAGCAAAGTGGAAATTCCTCCAATAACAACTGCTGTTTCTAAATTTTCTTCAATTATAAGAAATAAAGGTTTGTCAGGAGAGATTGTTGATTCTTCTTCTAGTTGATTCCTCTCTAATAATTCAATTCCTGAGTATGTTAGTGATGTTACAAACTGAGATAAACTTGTTAGTGAAGGAGAAACTTCTATTGGTGATAAAGGTAGAGCAAAGAGAAAGCCCGACTCATATTGAAAAGCATTAAGACTGGTATTGCCATAAGGGGGATTTGAGCTAAAAGCTACTTGATAAGATGAAGCTGTTGATTGAGCGATGCCAACTCCGCCTTCTAATGCTATCGTGGTATTTTCTGTATACTGGAATGGATTATGTAATAGAGAATCATTCGTGATAGATATTTGTATAGAATGAGTGATATTACCCATAGGATACTCTTTCTGTCCTTGCATGGTTACATTTAAGCCCATTAAAGAGTGAAAATAGGTGTTAAATTTCCAAATTTGGGTAGAGATGATTCCAAAAAGGTTTCCCTCCGTAATATATTCAGCCAAGGATGAAACTAGGTTCTCATTGAATGGATTAGTAATTTGATTCAAGATCAAGATGATTGAGTCGTAATCTTTAAAATAGTTACCTGTTAAGAATAGCTGATTCAAATCCTCACTGGTTTTTATATCCACAAAAGTTGCACTAAGATTCATTGTTTGGTCTACAGCTGAAGCAAGCTCGTAATCGGCACTGTTATTTGTAATAAAAATGAATCTTGGTTCACTGGCACCACTAAATGGATCAGCTTTTGCTGAAGGCATAGAGGATAGTGTAGATATTAGAAAACATACTAAAATTAGTGTTATTGTTTTCTTAATGACAACATTCATCAGATTTCGCCTAATAGAATAATTCTGTTTTGTTCGATCAGTACTTATTTGCTCTAATCAGAGATTATGTTTGACTTGATCAATTAAATAGTTTATAGGTACGCTTTTTTACATTCAGTTATACAACTATTGAGTTTTATTCTTCCTGTGTAGATTGTCAATCATAAGCAAAAGGAATGCTTATAGATAAGATAGTGTAGGTTGCAACTTCAGAATCGGGAAATTTTCAACAAAAAATTATTGAGTCAACTGTGATTTAAATTTGGAGTCATTATTTACCACTAGAATCTCAATTATCTTTTCATTTTTGACTCTAATGTATTCAGCAGTTGCGAATGATGAAGCATCTTCGATTTGCCATATTAATACGAGAAAAGCTTGATCTTCATCATAAACCTCTTTTAGAAATTTAACTTCACGTAATCCTTGAGAGTAGTTCCAACAAGTAGTAATGAAGTGCTTAGCATCTGAAACTGAATCTTGAGGGTTGATAATAGCTAACGAATAAGTGGACAGATATAAACATTTATGGACAAATAGGACGAAGAGTAAGGTTAGAACAGAATACCGGACAACGAAAGAAACGGAGACAGAACATGAATTATAGCAATGACTGGGGATTTAATTTGTCTCCTTGGATTATAGATAAAACGATGGGCTAATTAACGTATTAACGCTAAAATGGGGGAGAGAAAACCCGTTTGATTTGGAATGTGGGGTTTGATGAATTTATAAAGAAAGAAACCTGAATAATCCCTGTCGCCGAGAGTTCCACGGAGACCTTAAATGCCTGTGGAGAGGCAGTAAGACCTGTGTACCAACAGGCACGCGTCTGTGAATCAGGAAGAATAGCACCAATACTGACTAGTGATAATTACCATCATTAACATTATGATCTTAATTGTCCTTAAATGTCCGATTTGGGTAAGTCTTTCAGAACGGCTACTAAACGTAAAAGTATCACTAGAAAGGCAATCAAGAGCTTTTTTCTTATCTTGATTTGCCCAACTTTGATAATATCTTTTTACAATCGATATTTTCTCATTCATTATTTATTTCCGTCCTAGTTGTGGTAATTCTATGATCTTGCTTCCCAATTAATTGATCGGGGATTAAATCTCGGTTTAATTACAATTTCAGCAGTATTAACAGATACTGATTCAGTTACTAAATAGCCAACCGCATGGGCAACATCCTCAGGCTCTAATGACCACTCAACTTTATCCACTTCTTTCCCACCAAACCTAGTTACAACGCTTCCAGGGCAAATAACGCTCACTTTAATTCCATATTCTTTTATATCCTCCCTTAGCGACCAAGTAAATCCTTGTACGGCATGTTTAGATGCAGAATATAAGGTACCACTCTTAAAACCATTTTTACCTGCAATACTACTAATGTTTATAATATGCCCAGATTTCTGAGCTATGAGAAGTGGTACAACGTTCTTAGTGAGCAAAAAAAGGCCTTTCACATTAACATCAAAGATAAAATTATAGTCATCAAGGGTAAAATCATCAATCCGTTTGAACTTCCCTACGCCTGCATTATTCACTAAGATATCTATACGACCAAATTGGTTCAATGTGGTCTCTATTAATTTTTTAGTATCCTCTACTTTTGTTAAGTCAGTAGAGAGAATATTTATTGCTCCTGATCCTAAGTCTATAATTTCCTCCTGTACCTTTTTTAATTGGGATAAATCCCGAGCGGCTAACATTAAGTTCATGTTCAGAGCTGCTAATTTATGACTGATTGCTCTCCCTATTCCTTTTGATGCACCAGTGATTATAACAACCTTATTGCTAGTTTCCATAATATCACCTCATTCTTATCATATCAAAAAAGTTCCTCTAGGAATATCGTTTACTTTTGGAAAGGTTTCTCTTCTTTTCAAGGAAAGATTTGTTGTTTTTCAAGTAAATCCATTAGATTGGACTTTGTAAAAGGTGAGATATTTTTGAGCTTTTTCGTAAAGACGAAAAGCATGCGGAATGTCAGCGTTTGTTGTGGAAATATCCGCTCAGAATTGGTGATAAGGTCTAACATAATTATTTTAAGATTAGGAGAATATGGAAATATATACTCATTTAAATTTGTTGTTGGTTGAACAGCTGCGATGAAATAATCGTTATTCTCTTTTTTATACGCAGTCCACTTAGTATGTGGGTCTTTTTCTAACCGAACTGTACTTTCCCAATCCTGAAGTCTATACGTCAGATATCCACAACTCGATTTTCCATCATCAAGAAAATAGAGGTCATTTGTAGTTTCCGATGTTTTCATCTTTCCCTC
>DXJL01000190.1 GCA_019057635.1 Candidatus Heimdallarchaeota archaeon | reverse complement strand
TTATTAGGTTGGCAAGATTATGCCAGAAGTGATGGTTCAGGATGGTTAACTATAATTCCTTCTTTACCAAATGTTCCTCTGCCTGCCTTTCTTAATCTATATGGTATGATTGGATTAACCGCATATTTCGGTCTTTTAGACATTGGTGAGCCAAAAGAGGGTGAAACCTTGGTTGTTTCAGCAGCTGCAGGAGCTGTTGGATCGCTTGTAGGACAAATCGGAAAAATTAAAGGATGTCGTGTTATCGGTATAGCAGGTACTGGGGAAAAATGTAACTGGCTAACTAATGAATTGGGATTTGATGCAGCAATTAACTATAAGACTGAATCAGTCTTCAACCGTTTGAAAGAATTAATCCCCAATGGGATTGATATTTACTTTGCTAATGTTGGAGGAAAAATCCTTGATGCAGCACTCGGTAATTTAAACTTAAATGCACGGGTCATCATCTGTGGTCTCATCTCTCAATACAATGCTACTGAAAAAGTCCCTGGGCCTTACAATTTTGGGAATATATTATTAAAACGGGCAACCATAAAAGGATTTCTCGTCACAGATTATTTGCAAAGAATGATGGAAGCAATTCCTGACCTATACTCTTGGTACACCAGCAAAAAGCTTCTTTACCGTGAAGAAATTGTAGAGGGATTAGAAAATGCCCCAAGAACGTTTAATAAACTGTTTGATGGAACAAATAAGGGAAAACTCATCATTAAAATATCAGAGGAACCAACCATATAAAGTGAGTATTATAACAAACGTATCTTTGAGTTAAAGGATGGAACAACTCCTTCAAATTCTACGAATCCCTTTTCTTTCATGGTTTTAAGTCGTAAACGGATGCCTTCAAATTTATTCGCTAAAATTTCATTCAATGTTCGATAATCCAATTCCCCTCCATGTTCCAGCAAAACACGTTTAATTTCTTCATATTCAGCTTCATAATCTATCGGTTCCAACGTTTAACACCTTTATTTCTTTCAAGGATCACTTTCTTTTCTCATATGTGAATCCTCTTGCGAGTTTAAGAATTCGGTCTACATTTGGTAATATCTTATCTTCCAAATTCCGATTAAAGGGGATGGTGGACTCAGTACAGACTCTACCAAATTGACATTTCGAATCTATTCCTTCCGCCAATAATGCTGCAATTTCACCTGATAATCCGAATTGTAGATAATCTTCGTCAACCACAATAACGCGCTTGGTTTTTGATGCAGAGTTAAGGATAATCGATGTATCTAGAGGAGAGACCCAACGTAAATCAATAACTTCAGTAGAAACATCCTCCTCTGCAAGTATTTCAGCTACCTCTAAACATCTGTGAATAGAAACTCCTAGGCTGATTAATGTAAGATCAGTGCCCTGACGTAAACAAATTGCTTGCCCTATTGGTAATGGTTCCCATCTTTCTGGTACCTCTCCCTCGGCTCCAGCGTCAGGAACATCGAAGATGACATTCTCTCGACCTCCAGTTCCCATATAATCGAGCCAATAATCAGCTAGTAGTTTATGCTCCAGATAGATAACAGGATGATCAGCTTCGATAGCAGAAAGCATCAATTGTCCAGCATCTGCCGGGTTTGAAGGAACTACGACATTTAATCCAGGAATATGAGCAAGCCACCCCCATAATGTTTGTTCATGTTGTCCCCCATCCCCATATCCTCCTCCACAGCTAGCTCTCACTACTAGAGGGACATTCCATTTTCCTCCTGAAAATGAATATACTTTTGATGCATGATTAAGAAGTGCATCAATTGCGACTCCAATAAAATCAATGAGCATGATTTCTACAACTGGTCGAAGACCAGCCATGGCAGCAGTCACACCTGCCCCAAGGAAAGCGCTTTCACTGATAGGAGTCGATTGAACTCTTTCTTTCCCAAATTGAGCTAAAAGGTTTACTCGAAATGTATGTAGATCTTCTCCAATAAGGAAAACATTTGGATCTTCGCTCATAGCCTGTTTTAAGGCACTTTCTATCGCATCAGCAAAGCTCATTTTTCTCATTGTGCGACCTCCTGTTTTAAAGTATTCATTACTCCTGTAACTAGAGCATCAACTTCTGATTGTATTGCGAGTTGTATTTGAGAGAATTGCTTTCCCAATTCTTTTTGATCCTTCTCTAATCGTTTAATTGGATCTTTAGAGTCACTTAATTGCATTCTCGATTTGGCTATCAACGAGAGTACCTTTGCAACGCTTCCAATTCTTTTATCAATTCGCCCACCTTTGTAGTGAAGTACTGATTTCGTTAAAGGACCTGTAACCGCTCCAAATTCTTTCTTAGGTGCTCGATGAAAACGGAGTAACGGATCGCCTAAAAAATGTCCTTCTTTATGGGTACAATGAGCCTGTATAAAATATGGCGATTTCTTGCCACCCCGCATCCTTGGAATAGCTGTTTTTGTAGCTTGCCAGACAGCCTTAACATCCGAACCATCAATTTCACGAGCCTCAATCCCAAACCCTCGGACTCGATCTAGTAACACTCCTCCTGTGACTTCATTGGACTGCGTTGTAATAGCCCAATTATTATCTTTGCAAACAAAAAGGACAGGAAGGTTCATTGATGCGGCTAAATTTAATGATTCTAACAACATACCTTGATTCATAGCACCTTCTCCAAAAAACGCAACAGCAATATTATTCGTTTTTCTATATTTTGCTGCCAGTGCGAAACCAACAGCAGATGGACCAGAAGACCCAACAATACCTGATGATGTTAATAATAATTCTTGATTAAATAAATGCATATGTCCTCCCATTCCTAAGCATAACCCCTTTTGATGCCCCAATAATTCCAGTAACAATACTTCAGGATCAACACCTCTCATCAAAAACGGAGGTGTACTCCTATGGTCTGTGGCTATTGCATCTCCAGGAATTATATGCGAAAGAACACCGGCGATGATCGCTTCTTCCCCAATACCAAGATGCATTTCACCAAAAATATAGCCTTCTTCCCAAAGTCGAGTAATCGCTTCTTCTAGGCAACGACTTCTCAACATGGTCTCATAAAGCTCTAATATTGTATTTTCCCGCATAAGAATCACTTTCTTATGATTCTCTCATAGAACACAAAAGTCTGTTCACAAGAAACTAAATAATACTAGTGGCATTAAAACTGCGCTCGCACCAACACTTACTCCAGTCAAAATCGTTACCCCTTTATCTTTTACAAAATCAGCACCATATCTCTTATTGGCAAGTATTCTTAAAATACCTCCAAGTGTGATTGGAATTGCCAAATGAGGAGGAAATAAAAACGCAAGTACAGCTCCTAAACCTAGGTTTGAACCACTCAACATACCAAATAATCCCCCAATAATCAATTCCGCTAAGTCAATTACTGCACCTATATCGCCTGATGCAAATACTGATATAAGAGCAGCTTCGAATGGAAAGGTTGGTGCTGGAAATTCGGGGGTTCCAATTCCTATTGTAGACCAAAGAATCAATGCAAAGAATGGTGTAGTTATTGCAGCAGCAAGGTAACCAACGAGAAATGTCTTTAAAACAAATTTTTCATCAGTTTTTGTTAATTGAGCCAATTTATAATGATTTACTAGGGTTCTACCTTCACGAATTTCGGGTACGGGGGAAGCGATAAAGGGTGTATAGCTATTTCGTATTCCTACTAGATAAATCGGCAATAAATCGAATATAAATGGAGGAGAAATGGATGTTGATGTTTTTGCAGAGCTAGAAATAGACAGGTAGAATGTCGCGGCAGAACCTATTCCCATGATCCAAAAAACAACTAAGAATGTCACGAATAAATTATCTCCAAGAATTCTAAATTGATAAACAAATCCAACACAGAAAATGAACAAAACCATATAGAGGAATATAAAATTCATATTTCTTAAGGAAAAAAGCGTTTTCTTACTTTTTCCCTCCACTTGATCCTTGGAGAGGTTTTGGTGTAATTTATTTTTTCCATGAATAGCTTCCTTGGATGAATTAGTAACATCTACATTATTGTTTTCACTATTTGATTCTTTTATGAATCTATTTTTACCTTTAAATACTTTAGCGTACACTTTTTTGATAATAGAATAAAAAATACCAGACAGTATCAAAGCTCCAAGGAGAAAACCGACTGTAAAAGATAAGTACACATCTTCTAAACCAGATACAAAAAAAGAATAGAAATCCGTTCCTTTAGGATATTTATCCAATAAGAATGGCCCCAAAACTGGGCCATAAAGACATACTGAAGCAATCCCAGCTGAAAAGGTCAATTTGGGGTGATTAATAATAAAACCAACTGAAAATAAAGCAACGCCTATTATGCCTAATGAAAGTCCAAGGATCCATCCATTCTGAGGTTTAGAAATATCAATGTAACTAAAACCAAGAAATAATGTCAATGCACTGAAAACAAACCCAAGTAATGCAGACTTGATAAATAGTGGTAATTTTTCACTTTGTTCCGTTAATACGTTTATTATTTCTGTCTGTATTATTTGATCAGGAAATGGATATTCTTTATCATCATTAATGAACTTATTTTTCAAAAATAACCCAAGAAGGATTCCCATTACACCTGGAACGAGCATTAAGAACCAGTGTACTAAGATTGGTTGAATCCATGTGTCACTAAATACGATTGTATTATTGATTATGTCATCTCCAGGGAGTAACCATGCAGGACGGTCAAACCCAAAATCTGCAATTCCATCGGCGTGTAGAGCTAGCCAAATTAAAAACAGAAGTGTGCGACTGGCTTCAGCAGATAAACTGGCTCCAAATGCAATAGCTATTAATGTGAGATTTGAACGTTTATCAATTCCTTTTTTACCTAGGAGTAGTTTTCCCAGTAAGAGGGCGAAGATACTACCTAATCCAATTGAGATAAATCCCATGGATATTGAAAGGTACAAATTTATGAAGTTAAAAAATAATCCGAAGGGAACAGCGATCATCAGGACATATTTTAAATCTACATTTTGACCGTCTTGCTGCTCATCTTGACTTTCTTTGAGCTCTACAGACGTATTCATGACGAAGGAAGGGTTGATTAGATAATTTAAATAGTACATGAAACTGGTAATAAACTACAATTTTATTTATGATGCGTAGAATATTTTTGAATTCCAAAATTTATGAGTCCCATTGGTAAAAAAAAAAATTTTACTCTTTTTGATATCGTAAGTAAATTATCATCAACTAGTGGATTCTACTTCTAAATATTGAGGATAATTGTTTATGACAAAAAATGGAAATACATCAGTAGCTACTCTTGGTGGTGGATGCTTTTGGTGCTTAGAAGCAGTTTTTTCTGAACTACAAGGGATTTATAAGGTAATTTCTGGTTATTCGGGTGGAAAAGTGATAAATCCTTCATATGAACAAGTGTGTTCAGGTACAACTGGCCATGCTGAAGTTGTACAAATCAATTTCGATCCAATGATAATTTCCTTTTACGAAATATTAGAAATCTTTTTCACTATTCATGATCCAACACAACTTAATAGACAAGGGAATGATATAGGTTCCCAATACAGATCGGTCATTTTTTACCATTCAGATGATCAAAGAGAGAAAATTGTCCATGCAATCAAAGTTTTGGAACAAAAGAATAGTTGGAAAAAACCAATTGTGACAGAATTGACTCCATTAGAAATATTCTATCCAGCAGAGGATTATCATCAAAATTACTTCATGAATAATCCCACTCAATCTTATTGTACCTTTGTCATCTCACCAAAAATATCAAAGGTTCAACAGAAATATAGCCACAAACTTAGAATTAATAAGTAAACAATAAATGATTAAGAATCTCGAAGGTTTGGGTATGAAGGACTATATAAAAGCAAATAGAAAACGATGGAATGAACTAGCGGACGTTCATTTTAAAAGTGAATATTATAATGTTGAGAAGTTCCGGGAAGGAGGTGTTTCTATAAGTGATCTAGAAGTTAAGGAAGTTGGGGATGTAAATGGAAAAAATTTATTACATTTACAATGCCATTTTGGCAAAGATACACTTTCATGGGCAAGATTGGGAGCTCAGGTTACAGGTGTTGATTTTTCTGTCAAAGCAATCGAATTAGCATCACAGTTAAGCAAAGAGGTCGGGATAAATGCGACCTTCATTCAGTCAGAAATTGAAAAACTAGATCAGTCTGAACTACCTGCAAATTCTTTTGATATTGTGTTTACAAGTCACGGAGCGATAACCTGGCTTCCTGAATTGAAAAAATGGGCACATCAAATCGAGTATTACTTGAAGCCAGGAGGGTTCTTCTATATTGCAGAAGGTCATCCAATGGCGATGATTTTTGATGATGAAAATGAAGACGATTTCAAAATACTCTACCCCTATTTCCATCTCGCAGAACCCTTAGAATTCGATTACGATGAGTCATATGCAAGTGGAGAAGTGAAAATAAAGAACACAAAAGAATACGGATGGGTACATGACCTGGGTTATATTGTTAATAACTTAATAGATGCAGGATTACGAATTGATTTTATTAATGAGTATCCTTTTGTCTCATGGAAGATGTTTCCTTTTCTCGAAGAAAAAAAGGGATGGTGGCATTTACCTGATAAATATCAGAAAATTCCTCTAACTTTCACATTGAAAGCCACAAAACCAGAAGTCAAATAAATATAACGGCTGTTTAAATGTATTTGTTGAAAAAAGAAACTGTTTGTTTTCTACGCTTCTTTAGCCGAGTGACCATCCTTATGTCGTTTGGAGAAAGGATCTAGAAATCCATGTTCAAAAGGGTTGTGATCTTATTTTGATTCTTTCATTCATAATTATTCACTTGGCATAAGTCTTAAATATCAATTTACCACCGCGAAGCTTATTTTTCTTTGAATTTTAGAGAGAGGGAATTAATACAATAACGTAAACCTCCCGTTTCTTTAGGACCGTCTTCAAAGACGTGATCTAAGTGTCCTCCACAGTTTTTACAAAGGACTTCGGTGCGTTTCATTCCATGACTAGTATCTCTCTTTTCATCAATAACATCATCCAGGGAATTAGAGAAGCTTGGCCATCCACAATTAGATTCAAATTTGGTTTCAGAAGAGAATAATGCGCTTTCACAGCCTGCACAACGATATTGGCCTAGTTTATAATGATTCCAAAATTCTCCACTAAAGGCTCGCTCGGTACCCTTTTCTCTTAGGATGTGAAAACGTTCCAGAGATAATTTTTCTCACCATTCTTTATCTAAACGGGTGACTTTGTCCTTCATTTGATATTAGAGAATTTCATCAAAGAGTATGTATTATTCGATATTATTCTCGAAGAAAGGTGATTTGCAGTTTTTTATACCTCTAATTCAATAATATATTCTAGGATATCTTTGATATTCAACACACGCAAAGGATCTCCCTCTATAATAGCATATGTATACCCGCCGACTTCCATCATATGAAGAGCATCTACTACACAGTCACTTGAGCTTAGTATTTCAGGATCCTGTAACATTGCTTCTGCTATAGGTCTATCAATATTAATAGGTGAATCCCCACATACTCGTTTAAGTAAAGATCGTTCTGTAAAGATTCCTCTAATTATATTATCTTCCATGACGACAACGGAGCATTTTTGATTCTTAAGCATCACATCTATTACTTCGCGTATCATCATCGCGGGAGGTACTTTAATTGCTATTGATTTTTCTTTACAAATTTGATCTAGCTTATCTTTCATGATAGCTCTTTCTATTTTGGATTCTGTTACTGGTTTAGGCTCCTCGAAATAAGTTAAATCAGTGCTACAGTTTTCACAAACTGATATCCCAGGTAGATTTTTGTAGCCACAGGCTGGACAGATCATCTTAGTTTCTTCCGTTTCCGTATTGTTGTATAAAATTCTGATCATTTTTCAAGATATTAACTAGATCATGTTACCATCCAATTTTCTTCTCCGTTAATGATGTCCTGTAATGGTTTGGTGACGGATTTCTTTGCTTCTTCCATCTGTTTGTCAAGCAGATCATTGTAAGTCGGTTTCTGAATTGCTCTAAAAATACCTATCGGTTCAGGAAATTCAGGATATCGCATTCGTGATAAGAAGAAAGCAAGGGTCGATTCCTGTGCATTTTCATTATGATGCAACAGATCAGTTTCATCAAATCCCGCTTGTTTATAATTAATCACTTTAGGAGTAAGGCCGTGCAAAAAGATTCCTTTCTCTTGATCACGTCCAAATTTCATGGGTTTTCCATGTTCTAATTCAAAAATATTGTCGTAGCGCATTTCTTTATCAGTGGCATAACGAAAAGCTCCATCATTAAATATTATGCAGTTTTGATAAATTTCAACAAAACTTACACCTTTATGCTCTGCAGCACGACGAAGGACTTCCTTCATATGATCAGGATACTGAAAAATTGTCCTTGCGATGAAAGTCGCTTCCGCGCCTAAAGCCCAAGAAATTGGATTAACTGGATAATCAATTGAACCTGTAGGAGAAGATTTGGTCCGTTTCGATTGCTTTGTTGTGGGGGAATATTGCCCTTTAGTAAGACCGTATATCTGATTATTAAAGAGAAGGATCTTGATATCAACATTTCTCCGGATTGCATGCATTAAATGATTCCCTCCAATAGAAAGTCCATCCCCATCGCCAGTTACAACCCATACTGACAGATCGGGTCTACTACATTTGAGACCAGTGGCAATCGTTGGAGCTCTCCCATGGATTGTATGCATCCCATAAGTATCCAAATAGTACGGAAAGCGACTGCTACATCCAATCCCACTGACCACCACAAAGTTCTCCTTAGGAATACCCAGTGTTGGGAGTACACGCTTTAGGTTCGCAAGTATTGCGTAATCCCCACAACCAGGGCACCATCGAACGTCAAATCCTGAATCAAAATCTTTAGGTGATAACACTGGTGATGGTATGAGTGTGTTTTCTTCATCAGTCATGATTAATACCTGCAATTATTTTTCTAATTAGTGCTTCAATCTCGTCAACATGAAAAGGTTTACCTTGCACTTTAGTTAGGCTTTTTGCTCTGACAGAGTACCGAGCCTGTATAATTAAGTGGAGCTGTCCTTTATTCATTTCGGGTATGAGTATACGCTTGAAAGAACCTAGAATATCTCCGAGGTTGGATGGTAATGGGTTAATAAAACGTAAATTCGTATTTGCTACAGAGAAACCTTCATTTCTTAAATTTTCGCTGGCAGTATGAGCAGCACCGTGAGTTGATCCCCAAGATAAGACCAGTACATCCCCTTCTGCCGGTCCGTATACTTCTTGAAGAGGGAATTCTTTAACGATTCCCGAGATTTTTTGTTCTCTCAGATTTACCATTTCTTCGTGGTTAAGAGGATCATAACTCACATCTCCTGTAATTTTCTCTTTTTCTAATCCTCCTATGCGGTGTTCTAAGCCTTTGGTACCAGGTAGCACATATGGTCTTGACAAATGTTCATTTCTGCTATAAGGAGTAAAGCGGTCATTCCCGCTTTCAAGTGATTTTGTAAGATGGAAAACCTCAATGGGTGATTGATCGTCTAAATTTGGAATTTTCCAAGGATCTATATTGTTTGCTAGATAAGCATCTGAGAGAAGGACTACAGGTGTCATATATTTTACAGCAATTCTAACCGCTTCTATGCTAAGATCAAAACAGTCTCCTGGAGATTGAGGGGCTAATACTGGTAAAGGTGATTCTCCATTCCTCCCGAATAGGACTTGTAAAAGGTCGCTTTGTTCTGGTTTTGTCGGCATACCTGTGCTAGGCCCTGCTCGCTGCACATTTATTAATACGATAGGTAATTCTGTTATTACGGCTAGTCCGAGGGCTTCACTCATTAATGCCAATCCAGGTCCTGATGTACCTGTTACACCTATACTTCCCCCAAACGCAGCACCAATAATTGACCCAATTGCGGCAATTTCATCTTCGGCTTGAAAAGTTTTGATACCATATCCTCTTAATCGGACTAATTCATGTAAAATATCACTTGCAGGTGTAATAGGATATGCTCCGAAGAATAATTCTTTCTTTGCTAGTTGAGCGGCAGTAGCTAGCCCTAGAGCTAAGGCTTGTGTTCCTGATATATACCTATACAGACCTGGCTCCATAGTTGCTTTGGGTACAGAATACTGAATCGCTAAGAATTCATTGGTTTCTCCAAAATAGTATCCCGCTTTAAGAGTATTAGTGTTGGCTTCTACAATGTTAGGACGATTTTTAAATTTAGATTTAATCCATTTAATTGTTGTATCAAGCGGTCTATCATATAACCAAGAGATCAAACCTAATGCGAAAAAGTTTCGTGTCAAATTAATCTGTTTTCCAGTCATTCCCTCTATTTTACTGACTGTTTCTTTGTTAAATTTTGTTATATTAACTGAAAATAGACGATAATTTTGTAATGAATCATCTTCCAATGGATTTGACGTATACCCAGCTTTGGCTAATGTTCTTGGTGTAAATGAGTCTTTATCACAAATTAAGATTCCGTTTGATTTTAGATCTCCAATATTGACCTTCAATGCAGCTGGATTCATTGCGACTAATGTGTCAAGACGATCACCAGGAGTATAAATTTCTGTTGAAGAAAAGTGTATTTGGAATCCTGACACACCTGCTAGAGTCCCTTGAGGAGCTCGAATCTCTGCTGGATAATCAGGAAAGGTAGAAACATCATTTCCCAGCATAACAGAAGCGGAAGTAAACTTTAAACCAGCTAATTGCATTCCATCGCCGCTATCCCCAGCTAGACGGATGACCACTCGTTCTAATGTTTGTTTGGACTTATAGGGACGATTTTTGTTTTCTTTCTTCAGTTTTTGAACTTCTTCCATCAATTTACCTCATTAAATATCTACATAGCATGAATCAGCATAGAAAGCAGTTATGCTCCTTCTCTCCGGTCCTGTGTCGGTTGAGCTGGTTTTAGAGTATGAACACTCTCTGCAAAGTACTCTACCAAATAATGAATAAAATCACGAGCAGAAACGATCCCGATAAGATTGCCTTCATCTAGAATTGGTAAATGCATAAACGTATTTTTATGTAGGGTTAATGCAATTTGTGCAATAGATTCTTGACACTCAATAGTATGGTAGTCAGTATTCATAATAGATATTGCTAGGGCTTTCTCATCAAGAGTTCCAGAACCAATATACCGAAGAATATCACGCTCTGTGATAATACCCAGTAATTTCTTTTCCTCATCTAGTATACAGACATAACTAGACCATTGAGATCTTAAAGCATCGATTGCTTCCCTTATTGATGCAGATTCAGGTAAAGCATTTAGTTCGGAACGGATAAGACGTTTACAATCATCTTTTCGGAAAATTGAGATAAGATAGTCTTCTTTAGGCATCATATTTCACGATTTATGGAGTTAAATTCGAAATAGTCACAAGTATCCTACTATCCCGAATAAATTAAACGCGTTTCTGTTAGGGAATATAAACGAATTTGAAACGTTTGCTCAGATTAGGGAATGAATCTTTTTAGTCATAAATCTTTTTTTCCGAAAAGAGTGTACGAATAGAAGTTTATACTACTGTCGGATTTTCTGTGGGTCTATGCAATTTTACCACAGGAATGGCAAAGATATGATATAAAAAGCATCCAAGGTAAAAAATGGAGTAGAATGTAATAACTGTAGCAATTGCAGTAAATAATAAAGAAAACTGATAAGTTGGGTAAGGGAGATTTATTATATCATGAAGAACAAGCCACATCCTAAAACCATCCGTAACGATACCTTCTGTAGGATAGGTAGGGAAGAGATTCGGAAGATCAAATAATAATCCAAAGAGAAAATATTTTTGAACATAGAGAGTTGTAGTTTTACTTGTTCTCCTTATAATTAGGGTACTTAAGATTATAGTCAGTATCACGGCAAATGATCCCGATACTAATAAAAGTATTGATCCCCAACTATTTTCAATCGCCCCAATTGTCACACATCCACATGTCAAACCTTCCTTAAAGGTATGAAAGTGTATTTGGGGATTTTGTTTGGGAAAGAAAAGAACAGCGATTATATAGTGGCCTAACTCGTGGATCAATGTGAAGGGGAAAAAAAGGATATTGAAAGCAATAGAAAATAAGGATGAGCTCAATTGAAGAAGTGGTAAGGTGACTGCAAAAAGGAAAGAAAATAGAAAACTGACGTTTTGATTATTAATAATAGAAGGATTTTCCCTGTTAAACACAATTAATCATTTAATAATTGGAAAAGGGTGCTATAAAAAGACTACGGGTTTTTTACAATTATTTAACATTTTTTACATATAAATCAGTGTAAAGTTTACAAATTGAATGTGATTACATCAATAATTCATTAGATTGGAAAAGAGAGGAAAGAAAATGATGATAAGTATCATTTTTCCTTAAGTGGAATCTTTTCTTTCCCTGTGACCATTCCCCGTAGTCGTTCACGATTTTGTGGAATGATCGCGAAGTAGAAGTGAACCATTGTGGTCATAAGGAAGTATAAAAATACAAAGAAATGGACTAAACGAATATCAATGGCAAACCAATCCAAGGGTAGTAAGATTAGATTAAAAATGTCAACAATAATACTCGGAACATATCCAGGATTTATCTGCTCTGAAAGTACCACTCCTGTAACACCCATTGCAAATATCGCAAGGAGGTTGGTCAAGGAAAGAACTTTTTGAGCAGGATGGTATTTCATAACATACTTCTTCTCATCAACATTATAATAGTCATAATGGGGATATTTTGAGTCAGGGAGAATCCTGATTGCACAGAGAAAAATGATGAACATATCGAGAAAGTCTCTTGGGGTAGGAATAATTTCACCATACTTCTTGAATTTGATAACGATTACAGGGAATATTATTAGATCCAAAAATCCTATAAATGCACTAAAGATAAGATGTAGTGTTCTAGTAGTGTAATAATCACCCACAAAATACATCTTAATAAATAGCTCGAAACCTGTAAAAAGGAAGAAGACCATAAGGATAACATGAATCCAATGATGAATTCGCTGGGAACGTTTATACCTTTCAACAACTAAAAGATTTTCTGGAATCTTTGTTTTCTTCTCTGTTTTTGATGTTTCTGTCTTAGACATACGCTGTATCACCTAAAAGTAGATAATTATGTGATTTAACATAAGAGAATTTTATCTTTTGCTTGATATCAATCTTCCGAAGTAAAAGTTTCTCGCCAGCGTTCCATGAAGGTTGGTGGTTTATGGGAACTGCTCACCACTCTTTCATAACCATGTTGAATGGGACTCGTGAAAACACGACGGATAGCATGCAATATAATGAAGACAAATACACCTGCAGGAGTTACTCCTAATAAGAGGAATTTTATTTGGCCAAGATTAACACCAGTAGGTAGTGATGACGACAGGATATCATCGATAACAGAATCTTCCTCATCAGGTACTTCTCCTATAACTGGATCAATAACAGTAACGATTAGATAATAATCAGTATGAGCTCCAAAGTGATCAGCCTTAGATGCAAATTGTAACATGTTAAGGCTTCCATTTGAGAAGGTGATATCAAATCCGTCGGTATCTCCAGTATCGAATGGACGAACTAACTCAACATAAGCTAGATTTCCAACAAAGATATTCTCAGTAGCAAGATTTTTTTGTATATCATTTTCAGGTTTACGGGCCCCAACAAATTTTACATCTTTAGCATCAACGGAATCAGGTGATTCACTTGTATAAAAACTCCATCCATCATTTAAGTTCGTCATACACGCTTCAGGTTCTGGTTCAAATTCTACCGATACCCAATCACTGTCTTTTGGAAAGACGAGTAGGGAGTATAAATGAGTTGCATTATTTGCAAATTTGACGAACCCTCCTTCTCCATATTCTGAAATATTTTGATAAGAGGTAATGTTTACCCAAAATTCAGATATTAAACCATCATTTAGGCTAACGTTTGTCAAAACTTTCGGGGCAATAAATCCAGTTGCTGATTGAGTAACTGAATTCGTTCCTCCCAGGGCACTTGTACCAATAAAACCTGCTGATAAAAATACGGTAAATATAAGTATAATAACTTTAGTCTTAGTAAATTTCATTTATTTGACACTCTTCTCGTATTATTCCTTTTTCTTCAACTCTACAAAACGAGAGAATCATATATTCCTTCTAAATGGCGTCTTTTTGTTTCCGTTCGATTTGGTATTCTCAAAGCGATCCCATTTTGACCAAAGTGATATTTTCAGTATACTATAATTCAACCTAAGGTTAGATTATTATTAAAGTAGAAAGTTCCCTGTATTACCGCCGATAAAGACGCTCATGTGTTAATGAATACAATAATACAAACAATTATTACTATTAAAAAATATATCTATATTTTATCATCAAAAAGTTACAAAATATACAAAATGCACATCAGAAATGTTGATGAATCAAACTAGACTGAACTCTAATAGTTCAGTTACAACACGAACCAAACAAAGAGATAGAAAGTAGCGGAGAAGTTGGAAGTATGATTAGTCGTTTACACATTCTCTGTATATAGATGAAAAATAGTATTTTGGGAGATCTAGTCTATTCTATGACCTCATCGTACACAAAAGATGTAGGTAATAGCTTTAATTAGTCATTACCTTTAAAATTATCTTTTTTAATTCGATATAAGCAGCATTCGTCGCCGTTGCGTATGCATTTTTCCTTAGAAGCGGGAGCTCCAATCAATTCACTTACGATTGTTTCATCTACTTGACAGGCTAAAGCATTTTCTTTTGCTACTCCAAATATTAGACAATTATAATTTTTTAGGGCAAAAGAGATGTCATCCTCTAATAATTCAGGGAATTTGCCATAATTATGATACACTTTGACTACGCTATGTAATCTATCCCTCAAAGAACCATAAGATCCCCCTGGTTCAATGTTTTCTCTAACATACGGTATTATTTCTTCAGCAATTTGTTTACCTACTTCTCTAAGAAGTTCTATTGTTGCTTCATTACCAATTTTATCTTGGACTTCTGCAAGTAATTTAATTGAAAAATCCCTGTATTGTTTAGGAAATTCCTCGATTGCGTCTGGATGTAATGAATAAAGAATTGCAGGTCGTCCTGTTGTACTCTTCTGGGTTGTACGTATAACCAAGCCTTCTTTTTCCATTACTATCAGATACTGACGAGTGGCATTAATACTGATATCGAGATGATCAGCAATTTCCTTTACAGTACAAGATTCATCGCTCGTAGACCCACTGAGTAATAAATACTGCAATATCTTATCTTTTGAAGAGACAGTTGATTCTGTTTCCAAATTTAAGTGATCCTTTATTTTTATTTGAAATAATATAAACGCGTAAATTAATAGACACTGATTGATAAAAAAAAACACCAATTATGTCTACTATGATATAATAACTAATAATGGTTTTTAAGTTTTTAATCTATTTCATATACATAAAATTAATGTATTGTAAACTTGAGGAGAATTATATGAGAAGGTTACTATTAGGTAACAGGGTTGTAAGGTATACTTTTCTTCGATGGAATGAACTTTATTCCGATTTTAGTTATAATTCTCTCTATCTACAATGTTTACAATTGTGAAATGCTAAATTATTGATTGAGGTATCTAACAAGAAAGATTTACAAAAGTACTAGTAGGATTCTTTGAACTCGAAGAAATAGATCTTTTGTGGATTTAAAAACCAAATATTGTGTCAGAATTAATATAAATGGAAGACATGTTCTTGTTGCCCGAAAACATACGAAAATACGAAAAATGGATTATTTTGATGCTTCTCACTGGCTTTATGATTATTAATTACTATATCGTGTTCATCTTAATTAAACCCTTTCAAGGTTTTACAGTAAGTGGTCATCCTATATTTTTGATGGTTCCTTTTGCTTTTTCGACCTATGTATGCTTTGGAATTACACTTGTCTGTGGAATTCTTTATTTAATCTGGAGAAAAGATCAGAAGCTTGACCTTATTTTATTATCAAGCGCTCAAGTGGGAGTAGTTCTGGGAGGAATTACAATAATAATAGGAATGATATGGGCAAAAGTAGAATGGGGAGCTTTTTGGGATTGGAATCCTCGTGAAACCATAACACTTGTTATGTGGCTTGTTTACGTTGGGTTACTTATCTTTCGTGACATGTTGGAAGTGGATAATCATGAAAGGAGGGCAACAATATCTGCAATTTTTGGAATACTTGCATTTTCCTCTGTTCCCCTTTCCTATTTCATAGTTGGAATAATACACCCAAACCCTCAAGAAACTTCGTATAGCACGGGAGCTGGAATGTTTTTAATGATAAATTTCGTCTTTATTGGGGGATTTGCATTGTATCTGATTTACCAGGCATATCGAATAAATACAATCGATTTCGAATTAAAAAGGATCAGAAGGATAAAAATGGAGGAAGCTTAATTATAATCAATTGATTAATCGGAGGAATCACAATGGCAGATATTTTTGATGAACTATTAGGATCAGAGTTAAGTTTGATGTTTTTCATTTCGATAACAGTTTGGTTGATAATTTTCGTTTACCTTTATTATACCAACAATCGAGTAAAGAAATTAGAAATGGAGCTTGAAAGTCTAAAAGAAGAGTGAATAATTCTCTCCTTCTGAATCAGATCTTCACATTTTTCATGGATATTGGACCCAAAGGAACTGGAAATGGTAACAAACCAACAAGCTGACAATACTGTTGTGAACTTATCAAAAATAAGCAAAACTTATGGATTTACAGCCGCGCTTAAAAATATAAGCTTAGCTATTAAAATGGGAGAAACAATCGGTCTAATTGGAAATAATGGTGCTGGAAAGAGTACATTACTCAAAATTATTGCTTTGCTTGTATCACCATCCTCGGGGAAAATGGAATTCAGCGGAGTAGATGTTAAAGATCGCAAAGCTGTTCTAAAGAAGGATATGGAAGTTTTATTAAGCCAAGCGTTCTTGTTTGATGATCTCACTGGGAGAGAGAACTTGGAATACTATTTCAAAATGAATAAAAGGATTAGTAATCCCAAACAGACTGTTAAAGAAATTGTTAAACAGTTCAATCTTAAACTGTATATAGATCGACCAGTAAGAGAATATTCAACAGGAATGGCAAAGAAACTAGAAATTCTTCGTGTTTCATATCCTACTCTTCCGAAAGTGCTATTACTTGATGAACCCTTTAGTGGATTGGATGTAGAGAATAGGAAAATGTTACATACGATAATTAAAGATCATCCTCCTAATAAAACAGTTATCATTTGTTCCCATGATTTTAACGCAATCGCCCAGTTATGTAGTCGTGTTTATTATTTAGAGAAGGGGAGGATTAGTCGATCCTATCTTCCGAATGAATATGATCAATTTCTATAGTTAAAGCTTTAAATAAATGAAACTGATGATTTGAGATGTCAATACTAAGCGATACATTTAATATGATGAAAAAAGATCTAGTTCTAGAATTTCGAACAAGGGAGACTCTTTTTGCAATGGGATTATTCTCTTTTGCCGCTGTATTGATTTTTTCGTCGTTATTCAACCTCATTGAAAATATCACACTTGAAGCTCAATATACGATCTCAACAGCTGCAATGTGGTTCATCGTTACCTTTACAATTATGTTAGGTTTAAATTCTATGTTTTCAAGAGAAACCCAGAAAAATTCAATTTACTCTCTACTTTCTTTGCCTGTAAAACCCCAAGCAATCTTTTTAGCCAAACTTTTCTATCTACTTGTAATTGTAGGTGTTGTAGAGATTTTTGCATTTATTGTGGCAATCGTATTTTTGAACATCTCCATTCAAGGAAGCCTATTACTTTTTATCTTTGTATTAATTTTTGGGACATTAGATCTTGCTGTTGCAGGATGCGTTGTTTCTTTATTAACTATTTATGCGAAGTCAAAGACTTTGGCAATCCCGATACTCTTTTTCCCACTGATTCTTCCCTCGATAATTATTGCTGCGGATGCTACAAGAAATTTGACATTTTATTACGATCCTACTGCAGTGATTACCAATGCATTAATCCTATTCCTCCATGCAGTTATTATTTCAGTATTAACTCTACTATTGGTGGAGGATTTAATTTCAGAATAGGAATTTAAAAGAACCATAGAAAAAAGGGATTCACCTAAGGATGAAATACTCCTTAGGAATGAATGTTAAAATAAGAAGACTTCAGGGTTATGCACAAAAATTCTCGTATTCTGCAGGACTCATTAAATTTGCTAAATCAGCATCGAGATTGGAAGGTTTAACTCTCACTAGCCATGATCCGAAAGGGTCTTCATTCACATTTTCAGGAGCATCTTCTAAATCCTCGTTAACTTCAGCAATTTCTCCAGATATAGGGCTGAAAACATCACTAACAGCTTTCACGCTTTCTACAGAAGTAAACACTTCACCTTGTGTAACTGTGTCTCCTACTTCTGGGAGTTCTACCATGACAACATCTTTTAGTGATTGTTGGGCAAAATCAGAGATTCCGATTAAGCAAGTACCATCATCTTCTACTCTAACCCATTGATGTTCTTTATAGTATTTACAGGAATCGTCAACTTTATAGGACATAATTTAACACTTCATTTCAAAAACTAATAATAATATGACCTGATGAGATTATATGCTTAAAACATTTTTTAATTTATGCATTCTTTGCTATTGTTATGGAAAAGGTTACGTAGAGGCTATAAAACGATTATTAATAAAAGAATATATGTGATTGCTGAACAATCGTTCACAAAAGAATTTTTAAGGTTATTAATGATATCCGTCAACAATTTGTGCTAGCCTACATTAGGACTAGATTGTTTTGATGTTTCTCCCAAATATCTATTAAACCTGTAAAAACCCAAGAGGGCAAGAATGATGGTGATTTCAGATCAATCTCCAATATACGCGGCAGTAAATCTTAGTAAGTCCGAATTAAAAACCATGCTGAGTGCCTGCTATCAATGTTCGTCATGTACCAGTGTGTGTCCATTGCGTAGAGTCTCTAAATTTAACCCAAGAAAAATCATTCACAAATTCAAAATGGATACACCTGTATCCGAGGAGGATTTAACTTCCTGCTTAACATGCAGCCTTTGTTTGGAAGTTTGTCCTCAAGAGGTCGATTTCCCCGAATTCATTCGTTTATCTAGAAAAAACGTTGGTATTAGCGATGACAACTTCGCCCATCATAATATCTTCAATCTTATACAAATTTTCATGGGAGAAATGACCGAATCAGGAATGAAATTTGATTTTCAGGGGAAAACAGATCCTACATCGAATATCGCGTATTTCCCAGGATGTATCGACCTATTTGATCGGTTCTTAGATCTTAAAGAAACCGATTTTCATCAAATTGGCCAAAGTGCAATTAATATAATGAACAAAGTTGGAATAAGCCCCAACCTTATATCACTAAAGTGTTGTGGCCACGATGCGTATTGGACTGGTGATGAAGGTGCTTATGATCAAGTTCGTGAATATAATACCCAATTTATAAAAAGCTCTGGGATTTCAACCCTTGTTGTTTCTTGTGCTGAGTGTTACTATACCTTTGAGAAATTATACGATCTTGATGTAAGAGTTCAACATATCTCTCAATTCATTGATGAGAATAAGGAGAAGCTAGGGTTCAAGGGAGAAACTTACGATTTAGCTTATCATGATGCATGTCGACTAGGGCGATTTATGAAGGAATATGACACACCAAGAAACGTATTAAAAGCAACTGGTGCGAATATAAAGGAATTTACATTGAACAAACAATTCACCAAATGTTGTGGTGTCTCAGCATGGCTTAAATGTGATGATAATTCACGTGCCATAATGTTACGAAAGTTAGAAGAAACTGCCCAAGCTGTGGGAAATGAGGGTACCCTTGCAGTTGGATGTACAAAATGTTTCGCACATCTGAATTGTGTATTGGAGGATAGGAAACCACAACATAACTTTCAGATTAAAGTGAAGGAGATTGGGATGATAGTGGACGAAACATCATCTAGTAAATCATAATTGTGAGGAAGAAAAATGACAGAAGCAAAAAAAATCGGATCAGTTGCCATAATTGGTGGTGGAATAGCAGGTATACAATCTTCACTAGATTTAGCGGATCAAGGGTTTAAAGTATATTTATTGGAAAGCAATCCAAGCATTGGTGGGAGAATGGTTCAGCTTGACAAAACTTTCCCAACTCTTGATTGTGCTATGTGTATCTTGGGTCCAAAACTTGTCGATACAGAAAGACATCCCAATATTGAACTCTTATCCTATTGTGACCCTGTAGATTTACAAGGATCGGAAGGAAATTTCACCTTAAAATATATTAAAAAGGCACGGTACGTGGACGAAGAACTGTGTACTGGTTGTGGAATCTGTGAGGAAAAGTGTCCAGTTTGGGTTGAGGATGATTTCAATGAAGGCTTAACTACGAAAGATAAGAAAGGAAGAGAAAAAGCTGGAAGAAAGAATATCTCTATTCCTTTTCCCCAAGCCGTTCCTAAAGTTGCATATCTTCAACCAGATACCTGTAGATATTTTCAAGAAGGAAAATGCAGGATCTGTGAGAAAAAATGTGACGCTGGAGCAATAGATTACACTCAAAAGGACGAAGAATGTTCAATCAATGTTGGTGCAGTGATAACTACAACAGGTTTTGATCCTTTTGATGCCAAAGAGATTGACAGACTTCATTTTGGGGACTATCCCAATGTTTTTACAACGTTACAGTTCGAACGACTTCTTAATGCATCAGGCCCAACAGAAGGGGAAGTTGTTCGTCGATCAGATGGAAAACATCCGAAGAAGATTGCCTTCCTTCAATGTATTGGGTCACGTGATTTATCAATTAATAAAGAATATTGTTCTGCAGCCTGTTGTATGTATGCAATAAAAGAAGCCATTATGGCTAAAGAACATGATCCTGATGTAGAAGCTTATATTTTCTATATGGATATCCGAGCTTTTGGGAAAGGATTTGAAGAGTTCTATAAAAGAGCGATTAATGAATTCGATATTAAATTCATCAATTCACGTGCCTACGAGATTGAAGAAAATCCAGAAACTCATAATCTATTATTAAAATACGAACAGTTTATGGATTCCCCTTCTATAGTTACTGCAGAAATGGATATGGTAATACTTTCTACTGGGATGGATCCTAGTTCTCAAACAGAGTTCTTACAAGAACGACTCCATCTCGAGCTGGATCACAATGGATTTGTCAAAACAGATCCCATTAAACCTATTGAAACCAGTGTACCAGGGGTTTATGTATGTGGTGTTGCTTCAGGTCCTAAAGATATCCCTGATACGGTTGCTCAGGCAAGTGGAGCTGCTGGGAAGGCTGCAATCTTGTTGAAAGATGTCCGGGGGTCAGAAATTGAGGAGAAAAAATACCCCCGTGCAATTAATGTGGATCCTACTGATGAATCTCGCATTGGTGTATTTGTATGCCATTGTGGACACAATATTGCTTCAGTAGTGGATGTTAAAAAAGTTACAGAATATGCGAAAACTTTTCCTAATGTTAAATTTTCTGACGATCCAATGTATGCATGCGCAGCTGATACACAGCTTCTAATCAAAGAGAAAATAAAAGAGCATAATTTAAATAGGATTATAGTAGCCTCATGCACACCTAGAACACATGAACCATTATTTAGAAGCACTCTCAAAGAAGCAGGATTAAATGAATTTTTATTTGAATTGACCAATCTTCGTGAACACATTTCTTGGGTTCATCCTCATGAAAAAGGTCAAGCAACTGAAAAAGCCAAAGATATGCTTCGGGGAGCAATTGCTCGTACATGTCGTCTTGAGCCTCTATTGAAGGAAAAAATCCCCATCGAACAGAAAGCTGTGGTTGTTGGTGGCGGGGTCGCTGGAATGACTTGTGCTTTGGATATTGCAAGAGGAGGTTATCCAGTTTATCTAATTGAAAAGGAAGATCAACTAGGAGGAGAACTATTAAAAATTCCACGCCTTCATAATGAGCTCCAAGGTGAAATGATAGTTGAAGATCTAGTAAAACAAGTAAATGAGGAAGAAAATATTACCCTTTATACAGGAGCAAATCTTGAGAGCCTTAGTGGAGCTGTTGGTAATTTCACTGGTGTGGTAAACAGCCAAGAAATTAAATTTGGAGCTGCAGTACTAGCTACTGGAGCTGAACCTTTTACTCCAGAAGGATATTATCAATATGGCGTTGACTCAAGAGTAATGACCCAGAGAGAATTCGAACAACAATTTAACGAAACCGATCCAAAAACGGTTGTTATGATTCAGTGTGTTGGTTCAAGAGAAGATGAAGCCCCTAGGACGTACTGTTCAAGAATTTGTTGTACAACTGCAGTCAAGAATAGCATTCGGATAAAAGAACGCAATCCAGATGCGAATGTATTTATTCTTTACAAAGATATCCGAACTTATGGGGATCTTGAAGAGCTATACCTGAAATCAAGACAGCTTGGAACAGTTTATATTGGTTATAATGATGATAACAAGCCTATTGTACATTCAGACGGATCAGTTGAAGTGTTTGATATTACATTGGGGGAATTACTACAAATTACTAGCCCTGATTTGATTCTCCTTAGTACCCCCTTAGTTCCAAAACCAAATGAAGAGCTAAGTCAGTTGTTTAAAGTACCGATAGGAGGAGATAAATTCTTCCTTGAAGCGCATGTAAAATTACGGCCAATAGATTTCGCTACAGATGGTGTTTTCCTTGCAGGTACTGCTCAGTATCCGAAATTCACTCATGAGAGCATTTACCAAGCAAGTGGAGCAGCGGCACGAGTGATGGCATTATTGGCTCCTGGTTACCTACTATCAGAAGGTGCGATTTCTGTAGTTAAAGAAGAAATGTGTCGTGGATGTGGTAGGTGTGAAGAAATTTGTCCTTACAAAGCGATAGAACTCCACGAAAAGGAGATTAAATTAGAAACAAAGACAATAAAAACCGTAAAGGCCTTTGTTAATCCTGGGGTATGTAAAGGGTGCGGACTGTGCGTTGTTATATGTCCTGTGAGCGCGATCATTATCAGTCATTTCCAGAATGAAACAATTGAAGCTCAAGTTGATGCCATCCTTTTGAAATCAGAACCAACTGGTGGAGAAAATGAACAACCATCTGTGGAGGCCCCATAGTAAAGTGGTGAGAAAAAATGACTGAGACAAAT
Source organism: Candidatus Heimdallarchaeota archaeon (assembly GCA_019057635.1). GTDB lineage: Archaea > Asgardarchaeota > Heimdallarchaeia > Hodarchaeales > Hodarchaeaceae > Hodarchaeum. The sequence goes on along the minus strand of DXJL01000190.1, from coordinate 10,154 downwards.
TCTAAAATACAAACTGAGTTATTGGAAGAACCATATGAACCAACAATAATTGTTTTTGCCTGTAATTGGTGTTCATATGCCGGTGCAGATTTAGCTGGAGTATCTCGGTTAAAATATCCTACAAATATCCGCATTGTTCGTGTGATGTGTTCTGGACGAGTCGATCCAGCATTTATTATGAAAGCATTCCTGAAAGGAGCTGATGGTGTCCTAGTCGCGGGTTGTCATCCAGGGGACTGCCATTATCTTGAAGGAAACTTGAGTACTGAAGTTCGGGTAAAAAATACGCAGGAAGCGTTTGATATTCTAGGTTGGGAGACTGATAGATTACGCTTAGAATGGATATCTGCTTCAGAAGGAAAACGTTTTGCTCAAATAATTACGGAATTTACTGAACAAATAAAGGAGCTTGGACCAATAAAGAAAAGGTGAAACAATCGTGGCTACTATTCATACTAGTTCAAAAAAGGCGCTTACAGTCAAACCAGAGTTTTTTAGTACAATTAAGAAGTTTGGTGCATTTGATGTCTCAGCCTGCTTTTCCTGTGGGCAATGTACTGTTGCATGTCCCCTTTCAGTGAGTGGTAACGAATTCCCTCGTAAATTAATTCGGTATGCCAAACTGGGTTTAGAAGATAAATTATTATCCCATCCCGAACCTTGGTTATGTTATTATTGCGGTGACTGCTCTACTTCATGTCCAAGTCAAGCTGAGCCTGGGGAATTTATGATGGCTACACGTCGGTATCTTACATCACGATATGATTGGACTGGATTGTCAAAACGGTTTTATCTTTCCCACAAATGGGAATTTGGTTCACTTATTGCTCTTGCATTATTAATTCTAGGAATTTTCGTTTTTGCAAATATTACCGGGATTAGCACGATGGAAGGTGAAAATGTGTCCATTGATAGTTTCGCTCCTAAAGAATGGATTCACATTGCTGATCTTATACTTGGAGGGACCTTAGCTATTCTGTTGCTTTCAAATGCTTTTAGAATGTTCTATTATATTATTCTCAATGATAAAAGTGTAAAGGTACCACTTAAGCTGTATTTCACTGAGATACGAGCATATTTTATAGCAGGATTAAGCCTTGTAACACAATTTAAATGGAGCAAGTGTGATAACAAGTTCCGATGGATCAAACATCTGTTTTTAGTATCAGGTTATATTACAATATTTTCCCTAGTTGTTGTCTTTATTGATATATTTCAAGTAGATGATACACGTTGGGATATAACTTCGCTTCTGGGATATTATAGTTCGGCTGCACTATTGCTTATAGCACTAGAATCCATGTGGAGCCGTTACAAAAAGAAAGAGCAAGTGCACAAGTTTTCACATACTTCAGATTGGTTGTTCTTGATTCTATTGTTTTTAACCGCATTTACTGGAATATTCCTTCATTTATTTCGTCTTATGAATTTCACCTACCCTACCTATATCATATATGTAATCCATCTCATGATAGCTGGGCCTATGTTAATTATCGAAGTTCCGTTTGGTAAATGGTCCCATATGCTCTATAGACCATTGGCAATTTATTTCGCCACGGTCAAAGCAAAAGCTCGGATGCTCACAGCCACATAAAACCCTTTTTTTCTCTCCCCCTCTTTTTCATTTGGGAGCGAGTTCTTTCTAATCAAGTCCATACACCTGTTTCGGTCCTAAATACTCGGGAAATTTTTCTACTAAGGCTTTCCGAACTGTAAAACAGAGGTGACAGTGATCGATAAACTTTTCCTCCTCAAACATATTAAATTCTCTCGCCAATTGAGCCGGGCCGCCTTTTATTAATGGTCCACATATGGGGTGAGTTTTTCCATCGTATTCAAGTGTTAGTTTCGATAAAGGGATTTTCCAGATATTACCCATACTCAATCCTTGACAGATATGAACATGTCCGTAGGCATCGAGATGAACTCTTTGAGGGTTTTCTAAGTCTTCATAGGGACATTCTGTAAATTCATTCCAATGTTTAGTAGGTAAACCTTCAGTTAATGTTTCAGTAGCACGTCCTCTAAACATTACTCCTCCTCCCACTACTGGAGCTCCTTTTTCTTGATCTTTTTCATCTGTTATTGATGGTTTATCAATGCAAATCGAATCTCCAGGTAGCTTGAGTCGATTTAACGCTTTAAGCGCGTTTAGAGCTAGATTTTCTTGCTCTTCACCATAATGAAAAAGATCATTACTTATGCTGATATCAGAAATACCAAGTTCCAGAAGAGGACGTAACCATAATTCTGCATCAGCTACTGAGGTTGCCCAATAACCATTTGTAACAATCCCAGTCTTAAGGCCCATCTCTTTAGCCATTCTGATGCCTTCCAGTATTTGTGCATAATATAAAAAGGGTTCTCCCCCTTCAAAATACACGAATGAAAGAGTATCAATATTTTTGAAATCTAAGAATACTTTTGCCAATTGCTTGTGAGTAAAAGTACCTTTAGATGAAGGACTACAGAATAAAAAGCAGTGATCACATTCAAAAAGACACGCATATGTGAATAAGAAATGAACAGAACTTACCATGACAATTCCACAAAATTAAATTGGTATTTTTTGTCTAAGATGATATAAACCTTGTAAACTTTGCGATGGAGGAATCAATTTCACGTCTTGTCTCAAAAAAAAAAAAAAAAAAAAAGAAGGGGGAGGTCTATTGGACAATACCAAGAGTTTGCTAGGTTTCTTCGACATTAGTTTATTCGGAATACACCTGGGGCAATACTTCCTGGGGTGCCTGGTGGACCATACCACGTTATAATTCCACTCATATGCACATTCCGACCAAGATAATCCTCCCAGCCTGAAGCTACATATTCCACTTTGCCATTCATTCTATATGGCCAACAAGTCAGATCCTTCTTTTGATTGGTTACACCCTTGTCATAACCCCATAAGATTGGCTCGTCGGGATCTCCATCGAATATTTCCCAAATCTCACCGAAATGGCCAGCTTTCCCTGTTGGGCCGTCACGAGGGATTCTTGTTCCAATCAAGATGAATCGCATGTCATAAGTACCCTTATCTTCAAATTCTATGGTTCCCAGCCAAGTAATAGGACCCTTTGGGTGTGGAGCAAGAACTAGCACTAGATCCATTTGACCTATCAGGGGTTTCTTAGCCGATACTGAAACCACTGGAACTAATGTCAGAACGGAAAAAATTAAGAGTAGAACAGACAATTTTTTATGTATTTTTTATTTTTCCTCCTTTCCCTGATTTAAATAGACATTCTATTGCGCCCCTCTTTGGCGCTCCTTCTTGAGAAATAAGAAATAAACACGGAAATTAATGAAGGAATAAACTTCAATTGTTTTTTCAAAGGTGAACTTGTCGTTTTAATCGTCTCAAGATGTTAAAGGATGTTTTTATCTTACTGTAACGAAAATTATCGATATTACAATAAGACTTGTAATTACACACATTCGTGTATAAATAGATATCCACGATGGTTAATTCATGTTAACTATATCTATAATAGAAATGTAGAATTTCTCTCTACTCAAACACTCATTGAAAATTTGGAAAGGAAACTAAGTATATTGAGCAAATCAAAAAAATTAGTCGTTCTAGGAGTAGGGAATTCAATCAGAATGGATGATGGCGCTGGAATACGTGTAGTCGAGCAGCTGGAACAGGATGAAACTTTAAAACATCTTGAAATTTCGTTTCAATATCTGAATACAGGGGGTTTGGACATCCTAGACGCGATTGATGGATTTGAACATGCAATAATCGTTGATGCCGCTTCTATGGCTGATCAAGGATTGAAACCTGGTGATCTCTTTTATTTGGAAAATTTAAATGAAATCGACATTAGACAATCAAGCGGAATATCGTCCCATGGAGTCGGTGTTTTACCTGTACTAAAATATGCCAAAATGGGTGGATATAAAGTACCTAATCCCATAGAAATCTATGGAGTTCAAATTAAGGAAATAGGCTTTATTAGTGAAGAATTAACTCCTGAGGTGAGAAAAGGTGTTAATAAACTCATTCCCAAGCTAAAAAAACACATCTTAAGTCTTTTTTAAACACAATAAGGAAATTCATAGGTCTGGCAAACTCAATTTTTCTAGTACTTTCTTTCTTTTATGTCTCTACAGAGATAATACAATTATATTATATACAATCTCATTTCAGCGATGATTAACAATAGTTACAGATAGATATAAAAAAAACATCCTAGCGATAATTTTCATTAGTTTGGCCATCTATTCAGAAAATAATTTTATTTTTAATCTTAGATCAAACATTAATTAATATTAATTAATCTGAGGATACGTAATATGAGTAAAGCAAGAATTGCGACAGAGTGGTTGATGGTGTGCAGTGGATGTCATATATCTCTTCTGGATATCCATGAAGCCATTCTAGACGTGCTAGCTAAAGCTGATATCGTGAGATCTCCTGTTCTAGTCGATGTAAAGGAATTTGTTCCGGCTGATGTGGGTATTATAACCGGAGGAATAAGGAATGAACACAATATTCACGTAGCTAAAGAAATGCGAAAAAATTGTAAGATTATAGTCTCTTTAGGGAGTTGTGCCTGTTTTGGTGGAACTCCTGGACTAGGAAACTTATATACACGAGAAGAAATTTTCGATAAGGTTTACTACCCAGGAAATTGCATGGGTTTAGATAACCCTCTAGGGCGAGAACCAAGAGATGACGTTCCACCCTTAACAGAAAAAGTAGCTCCATTGTCATCAGTAATTGATGTAGATGTTGTCATTCCAGGCTGTCCTCCTGTTCCGGAATTGATTGCTACAGGAGTCATGGCTTTGTTAGATGGAAAACCTCTCGACTTACCCAATCAATCTGTGTGTGAACCTTGTCCAAGAGAGAAGAGCCATACGAAAATCACAGAACTCAAGCGTTGGTATAAATCTGCAGGTGAGGAGATTGATCCAGATAAGTGTTTCTTAGAACAAGGATATATTTGTGTGGGACCTGTTACTTGGGGATTATGCGATGCTAGATGTACAAAAGTTGGTGTACCTTGTCGGGGTTGTCACGGACCTTTAAATCCTGATCCAGAGAAAGGAACTGATCCTGGAGCTGATGCAGCTTCGTTTTTGGGAACTTTAGCTAGTCAAGTTGGAGTCGAACAAGTACTTGAAGCCATGGGTAACGATCCCATTTCTATCCTTTATCAGCATCAATACGCGTATTCAAAACTAGGAAAATTCAAGGAGAAGGACCAATAATGGAAGCAACCAAGATCATTAAAATAGATCCCGTTACTCGAATCGAGGGTCATGCCGAAATCAAACTGTTCTTAGATGCAAACAATAAACTAATTGACTCTCAAGTAAAAGTTGTTGAGTTTCGTGGGTTCGAGAAATTTCTCATAGGCAGACCAGTTGAAGAAATGCCGTTGATTACTCCACGTATGTGTGGAATTTGCCATACTCCTCATCATTTGGCCTCAGCAAAGGCTGTTGATAGGACATTCGGATTAGATCCGTTAGATATTCCTCCAACTGCGTACAAGTTACGCCGTCTAATGCATATGGGTTCTTTCATTCATTCGCATGTATTACATTTCTTCTATCTTGCAGCTCCAGATTTAGTATTAGGACCTGATTCTGATCCAGCCAAAAGAAATGTGTTCGGAGTATTGGAAGCTAATCCAGAACTTGTCAAAAAAGTGATTGCAGCCAGAAAAGTCGGTCAACAGATAACTAAAATTCTTGGTGGAAGAACAGTTCATCCTGTTACTGGTGTTCCAGGTGGACAATCTCAGGGGCTTTCTCAAGAAGATCGTGATTCAATAGAAAGAGATGTAAAGGACCTCGCAACTAATTTTCTACCAGAGGCCAAAGACACTGCACTGGCTCTCTTTGATCAGTACGCAGAGGCAATAGGTACCTTAGGGTATCTCCCAACTATGCATATGGGTATGGTAGGAAACCAAGGTGAATTACGATTCTATGATGGTAAAGTTCGATTAATCGGATCTGATGCTCAAATTCTTGAAGAATTTTCAAGTACTGATACTTCCTACAGAGATATTATCTCTGAGCGAGTTAAAGACTATTCTTATCTGAAATTCCCTTACTACAAAAAGAGATCCTTTGAAGAAGGATGTTATCGTGTCGGACCTCTTGCCAGAATTAATGCAGCAGATAAGATCGATACTCCATTAGCACAGGAGCTTCTTACAGAGTTCCGTAACAAATTTGGTCGTCCCACTCCTCAATCTCTCTTATACAATTATGCAAGAATTATTGAATTGGCTCATGCCGTTGAAGTATCTCTTGATCTTCTTCAAGATCCAGAGATTCTTGGCACTAAGCTTCGTACAGCAGTCGAACCCCGAGAAGAACACGGTATTGGGATACTAGAAGCGCACCGAGGTATTCTTTTCCATCATTATGTCACTGATAGGAAAGGAATGGTTACAGATGTCAATTTAATTGTGGCAACAGTCAGTAATAATGAAGCAATAAACCGGTCAGTCAATGTAACAGCTAAAGAATTAATCGTTGACGCTGAACCAGCTGAAGGATTACTTAATCGATTAGAAATGATCGTAAGAGCATATGATCCGTGTTTCAGCTGTGCTACTCACGTGTTGAAATCAGGAGCTGTTGCTACAGAAGTACAGTTAATTGATCATAAAGGGTCTACTCTTAGAACCCTAAGGAATTGGGAGGAATAAAAGGTGGCAAAAGCAATGAAAGTTGGTACATTTCTGTGTAATTGTGGTGGTTCACTGGATAATCTCGATTGGGATGAACTTCAGAGTTTTATGAAAGATAAACCTGGTTTCTGTGTTTATCATGAAAGTCTCTGTTCTCAGGAAGGCAAAAATTTCTTCAAAGAAACGGTGAACAGAGAACAACCCGATTCCATTGTCTTTGGTGGGTGTACACCAAAAACTGCAGGATCTTTATTCGAGGATGTAGTGAAAGAAGTAAATATGTCTCCTTATCAGATGGTAGGAGCCAATTTACGAGAACATATTGGTTGGATCGAGCCAGATAAAACTTTAGCGACAAACAAAGCGAAAGCTGTCTTATTAGGATCCTATAACAAAGCCAATTATGGAACTAATGTTGAAAAACATCGAATCGAAATTCAAGATGCTGCTATTGTTATTGGTGCTGGTCCTGCAGGGATACAAGCGGCTCAAGATTTGGCAGAGAAAGGCCACAAGGTACATTTAATTGATCGGAATCCATATATTGGTGGTAATTCTGCAAAAATGGGTACTTTTTTCCCAAGTGAAGATTGTGCTACTTGTATGCCAAGCAATGGGATTAAAGGCATCGATCAAAGTCATGTAAGGCGGTGTCATTATCGCTCAGCGTTTGACTTACATCCCAATATTGACCTCTATATTAATTCAGAAATTGAGGATATCAAGGGTTCTTTGGGTAACTATACTACTGAAGTAAAGGTCAAACCGACTTACGTGCATATGGATAAATGTATTAATTGTAATCTCTGTGCACAAGCCTGTCCAGTAGAAAATCCAGATGAATTTAACCTTGGTATGGTCAAACGTAAAGCCATGCATTTACCTGTAGGAGTATCTACAACAACTAAATATGTTGTGGAGAGAGAAGAATGTCCCGATGGGTGTACTGAATGTGTAAAAGCTTGTCCTGTTGAAGCAATTGATCTAAATATGCAGGAAACAACCAAAACTATTAATGCTGGCGGATTCGTAATAGCAACTGGATTTGAGGAATTCGACCCTAGACTTGTGGAAGAATATCACTATGGTGTTCCTGGGTATGAAAATGTAGTTACACAAACCGAATTAGCTAGATTACTTGACTTGGCTGGACCCACACTAGGATCATTAAAGAAAAAGAATGGGGATCCTGTTGAAAGCATTGTCATCATAAATTGTGTTGGCTCAAGGTCTACAAAGTATAATATCTGGTGTTCAAACATTTGCTGTATGATAGGTATTAAACATGCAATTAAAATTAAAGAGAAGGACCCGAATATTGATGTAACATGTTGTTATATCGATATACGAGCTGTAGGTTCAAATTACGAAGAATTCTACAATAAAGCGCGTGATCTTGGTGTTAAGTTTCTTCGCGGTAGACCCGCAGAGGTAGAAACAGATGGAACTACCCTTTATGTTCAAGCGGAGGATTCACAGGCTGATCAGTTTGTCACCATCAAAACTGATATAGTAGCACTTTCAATGTCTATGGTAGCTTCTCCAGGAGCAGAGGAACTTGCGAAGAAGTTAAAAGTCGATATTTCAGATACAGGATTCTTTAAAGCGCTTTATTCTAAGTTCAAAACAACAGAAACGAAGAAAGCGGGTGTTTTTGTCGCCGGTACAGCTGTGGCTCCAGCAGATATCCCTACTTCTCTTAATAGAGCAGGATATGCAGCAAGTCACCTTGATATGTTATTATCAAAAGGAACTGTTGAGAAAAAGTTTCCGACGGCAGTAATTGACGACGATAAATGTACGCTATGTGAACTCTGTGTAACTGCCTGTCCATTTGGAGCTATTGAGGTGATTCCTGTAGCTAATCCTGGTGTTAAGATGCAAGTTGATCCAGTTAGTTGTTTAGGATGTGGTCAATGTGTTTCCACATGTCCCGCGGCAGCTATCGGGGTGGATTACTATTCTGAAGATATAATCCTAAGTCAACTAGAGGGCTTATTGTATGATGCAAAAGACAATCTTGACCCCTTAATTGTTACACTTGCTTGTTGGGAATGTGCCTATTCTGCGACTGATGCATCAGGTATGGCTGCTCGCACTAGATTCGGGGAAGTTACTCCCGAAACATACGATCATACTGTTAGAATCCTTCCAGTTCAATGTACAGGTAATATTTCTGCAAGACTCATACAGAAGACCTTTGCAATGGGTGCTGATGGAATTATCGTATTAGGTTGTTATGAGGATAAATGTCACTATGATTCGGGATCCCAAGCGTCAACCATTCGCGTTGCGCTTCTTAAACAAATGCTTCAATTTTCAGGCATCGATCCTCAACGCTTGGAAAAACAAACAACCTTCTTTATGAGTAGCGATAGATTTACAACCGTGGCTAATAAAATGGCTAAAACACTCAAAGAACTAGGAAAATTAGAACGTTAAGTGCCATTGGAGTAGCAAGGTGAGAAAAAGTAATGATTGAATCAACAGAGCTCATAGGTGAATTTAAAGGCCTATATGACAAAGTAAAACTGTGTTACCAATGTGGTACTTGCGCTGGCGGTTGTCCGGTGTTTAAACAGTATTCAAGGTTTAATCCCCGTCGAATCATGGAGAAATTACTTGCAGGTGAATTTACCAAGGAAGTATTTGAGGAACAACAAATATGGTACTGCACAGGCTGTTATACTTGCAGTACCCGTTGTCCACAAGGGATAGATATTGGTCATATCATCAACGAAATGAAAAATATGGCTGTAAAGGTGAAGAACGCTCCTGAAGGAATTATTGCCGAAATGACTGCGATACTAGAAACAGGAGTAACCGCTGGAATATCACAATCCGCCATGAAACGGAGAGTAAAACTTGAATTACCTGAGCTCCCACCACCTGATCTGAGTGAGATTCAGAAGCTTATGGAAGTTACAGGGGTCGTAGCGAAACTCAATTCTCTAAAGGAGCATGCTAACTAATGACAAAATACGCTTTTTTTATCGGATGTACAATACCCTACAGGGTTCCATTTATTGAAACCTCTTTAAGAAAAACAATGCCCGATTTTAACATTGAACTCGTCGATTTACCATTCGCTTGTTGTCCAGATCCTGGTGGGGTGCAAGCTTTTGATAGCGTTGCTTGGCACACTTTAGGTGCTCGTAATATTTGCCTTGCTGAAGAACAAGGTCTTGATATTCTTACTGCATGTAGTGGATGTTTTGAAACGCTGAAAATGGTCAATACTCATTTAAAAAATGATCCTGACCTTAAAGCTGAAGTAAATGAGCATCTTAAAGAAGTTGATAAAGAGTTTAAAGGAACGATAAAGATCAACCATTTTGCAGAATTTTTATACACCGAGATAGGTGTTGACAAAATTGCTGCAAAAGTTAGAAAACCACTTTCAGGCATCAAAATCGCTACTCATAATGGTTGTCACTTCCTTAAGCCCCCAGAAATTATGCAGGTTGATAATCCTGAAATGCCTGTAAAATT
>DXJL01000189.1 GCA_019057635.1 Candidatus Heimdallarchaeota archaeon | reverse complement strand
TTTGCTCAAAATAATTTGTTCAAATTAATATTTGATCTCTGTTAAAAGGTTTTTTTCTATTAGGTGAATCCCTATTAACGAAATCTTACGGTGAGTATATCAATCTCTCTTCTCTAAACAGCATACTTATTCTATTATCCAATGTGATGTCTTTTCAAAGGATTTCACAGTTTAGCATTTATTATAAGCTCGAGGGAAACTCTCTCGTTATGCAAGGACTTAGCCCCAAAGTGGCAATCAATGGGAGAGAATATTAATCTATGGTACCTTCCTTTATCCCTGGATTGGAATTGTCTCGTATTTTTTTTGAAGAAGCAGTTAAACCAATTTTAACTGAAAATTATCCTTTATTGAGGTATGATGCGGCATTAATCGGTCCTGGATCCGAGGTGTTGGAGTTCGATGATCCCGTATCCTCAGATCATCACTGGGGGCCCCGTCTGCAGTTATTCTTAGGAGAAACAGACTACTCAAAGAACAAAAATGAGATAATTTTACTGCTACAGCAAAAATTACCTTATTGTATCCGAGGTTATTCGACTCATTGGAGCGAACCTGACCCATCAGACGCCATGAATCAGTTCTTAGAACCAAGATCTTCAGGCCTAGTAAACCATCGTGTGAAAATCTACAGCATAAGTGCTTATTTAATGAAGGTTTTAAACATTGAAACAATAGAGTTAACAAATATTGATTGGCTCATTTTACCTGAACAAAGACTGTTAGAGATAACATCTGGCAGAGTGTATCATCATGGCCATGGAAAAATACTGAAAGTAAGAAAATTCTTTAATTATTATCCTGACAATGTCTGGTACTACAAACTAGTGTCTGAATGGGATCATATTGCTGAAGAAATGGCTTTTGTTGGACGATCCGCTCCTAGAGGAGATGATTTAGGATCCAAACTTGAAGCAGCTCGACTTGTGAGATATATTATTAGACTGGCGTTTATTTTAAGCAAAAAATACATACCTTATCCTAAATGGTTCGCCTATTCGTTTTCGTTTCTACCAATTGCCACTGATTTACAACCTGTCCTGCTGGCCATTTTGGACCAAAATAGTTGGCAAAAACGGGAGGAATTATTGAGTAAAGCCTATCTCATTCTCCTTAATTATCAAAATTCTCTTAAAATTTCACCCGAAATAAAATTGAAGCCTACTCAGTATCACTCTCGTGATCAAACTGTTATCGATGTCCAGAAGATAATCGTAGAATTAAAAAAATTGCTAAGACCTCCACTTGATAAAGTGAAATACTCTATAGGATCCGTAGATCAATTCATTGATAATACACATATTCTCACTGATGCTAGCTTTGCAGAAAAAGCAAGGGAGTTTTACTACTAATTTCATTCCTAAACGATAATAAGCGTTGAAATCTAACTTTCTTTATGCGAGAACTGAGCCCTAAAGTCGCCATAATTGGGGGGGGAAATGTCGGGATCCGTTATGCTTATGCTTTAATGATTAGAGGACTTGCACGTCATATTATAATTGTAGATATCGATAAACAAAAAGTGCAAGGAGAAATCATGGATTTATCACATGGTATTCCGTATACTTCACCTGTTAAGCTAGAAGTAGGAGAATATGAAGATATCCAAGGATCTGATCTTGTTGTGATTACTGCAGGAAGAAATCGTAAACTTGGAGAATCACGCTTAGAATTAACTAAAGCTAATGTCACCCTTTACAAAGAAATTATTCCTAAAATCACGAAGCATGCTCCTGCAGCTCTTTTTCTGGTAGTGACAAATCCTGTTGATATTCTATCTTATGTGGCCCAGAAAATTTCAAAAAAACCCGAATCAGAAGTAATCGGTGCGGGTACAGTGTTAGATACTGCTCGTTTTCGTAATCTAATCGCTGCTCATTGTAAAGTTGATCCTCGGAATGTTCATGGCTATATCTTAGGAGAGCACGGTGAAACAGAATTTCCTGTCTGGAGTAGAGTTCTAGTTGGGGGTAACTTGATTAAAGAATACTGTCCTATCTGTGAGAACTGTAATATCTGTAATCATGAAGAGGAACTTGAGAAAATCTTTATTGAGGTACGTGATTCAGGTGCTAAGATAATCAAGAAGAAAGGAGAGACTTCGTATGGAATTGGATTAGCCCTTGTAAGGATCACTGCTGCAATCTTTAATGATGAAAATTCAATCTTACCTGTTTCCTGCTTGGTAAATGGCTTTCAGGACATTCATGATGTATATCTGAGTTTACCTGCAATAATTACTAAGAAAGGTGTTAAAAAAGTTCTGGAAATCAAGTTAAATGAACAAGAACAGCTATTATTAAAAAAGTCTGCTAGTAAATTAAAGGAAAAGATAGGAGAGATAATTCCTCTTTTGGAAAAATGAATATCTACAGAATTGACATTTGTTTATAATGTCGTGAGAGATAGACCAAAAACATCTTTCTTTAATTTTGGCAAGTATTGTTCTCTTTTGTTTTATTTGTGAGCTGTAATGTGATCAAATACGTTAAGAGAGTAAAAATTCTCTCTAAAAGTTTATTCTTCGGTTACAGTTAGTTTTTTAAGCTGATTGGATTGTAATTAACAGAGTGATTTTGCTATGGTATCGCATAAAAATAATTTATTCTTAATTTTCCTTGGTTTACTTCTTATTTTATCCATTTTTACTGCTGGAAAGGGAACGATTAAACAAGTTTCTTCTTCTGTTCCAATTCCTTCAGTTGGTTTGGTTGCTACATGGGTAAATGACATCGGATATAATGAAACGGTTGAAATCGTTGATGAAAATTCGACTCACTTTTTTCTTGAGTTATATCCTAATGATTCATTACCTATTTCATCTGTCATTAGTAAAGACGTATGGGTCGATTATTCCTATTTGTGGGATTTTGGTCAACCCGCGGGATGGGGATGGGCAGGTTGGATCAGTGTTGATAGACTTACCGTTGGAGAAAATGTTACACTAGGAGATGTATCTCTTGAGGTTATTGGTGTTGATTATCTTACTATCCCGTTAGGCACATTTCCAGTCTTTATCATAAATACGACCGATGGTCGACTTTACAATTACCATGTTACAACAGGTCTTCTGCTTGGATATGATTCAGGTGAAGGATTAAACTATTTGCTTACAACAAATGGAGATCTAAGTAAATCATCATCTCAAGATGAAACAAATATTCCTTTTGTGGGATATAGAGCAGCTTACCTTTATACAGACGTTAATGGAACTATTCTTCTCAATGAAACTGTTATAGTTACAGGTGAGAATGTTTCCCATTATTTTGTTGACATGTTTGGTGATGGGAGTCTGATTGACCAGTCCAGCATTTCAAAATTTATTTGGACGGATCGTGTGTATTTATGGACATTCGTCTCGCTAGGTTTTGACTTGGGCTGGCCTTTATGGATTAATGTGAATGAATTAACTCTTGGAGAAAATGTAACACTCGGTATGGAGAGCTTTCAGGTTACCGACAAGGTAAACATTTCAGTACCTGTTGGTGATTTCGAAGTGTGGAATATTTCAAGGCCCCTTGAGAATAGTACTTATTGGTATGAAGTCAGCTCGGGTCTTCTAATCGCTTATACCCTCTCTGATGAATATCACTACCTTGACGACACAAATGCCCTAATTGGAACTGAAACGACAACTACTGTAATTACTACTACAACCCCTGAAACAACTACAGAAACTATCATCCCTGAACCGCAAACAACAGATCCTATAATAGGTAATTCTACAACCACTACAACAGAGGATTCTACGAGTTCTGAAACAGATACAACCACAGAAGATGACGATTCATCCACGACAGAAGAGTTGACAGCTCCATCGATCTCCCCTGGTTTTTCTCTCCCAATCGTACTAATTGCATTTGGAATATTTTATTGGATTTATAATAGTCGTAAAAAGTAGTAATATTTCTTACAACTTAATCTCTTTTTTTTATCCAACCGAAGAGAGAGAATTGATAACTTGAAATTCGACATTAATTTCGTTGTTTAAAGTACTAATAATAACTTGAGAAGGCTCATACTGCTTTACATTCCAGATCGGGGAATGATTTAATAAGCTATTTTCTAATCGAGTTTGATCTTTTCTCCTCATCCTGACCTCAACTAGCTCTACATTCTTCGAATCCAAAATAGGTTTCATTTTTCGTGTGATATTATGATTGAGATGGAACCAATAAATTTTCGACGTAGGTAAATATCGGGCAAGTTTCTTTAGTTTAGAGATCTTCACTTTCTTGCACTCGATCCAGATATCTATATCAGAATTCATCTCTTGGGGAATTTCTGGATTTTTGAAAGCTATTAAATCAGGTTTAAATCTGCGATATCGAAATCTTGGTTCTATAATTAGTTCCTGATTACTCTTGTAGAAATAAAGGAATGCGAACAGTTTCAGGATTATATGTGTTAATGATTCAGATTTCCCCTTTTGAACAATTACTGATTGTCGATTAGAATAACCATTTTCAAGAGAAAATTTAATCTTTAATTTAATGTTTAAGGGAACAGACACTTTTGCTTCACTTATTAAACCTTATAGGGAGGCGTTCTGACAGATTTCTGTGGAATTATCCCAAGAATTTCTTTGATGATTTTAGCCGCGGTATATCCTGTAACCTTTGAGTAATCATGTTTGGGGTTAATTTCTACGATATCAAAGAACTTTATTGGTAATCCTGCTAATTCATGTATTAGATCTATAATGTTAGACGTTGATAGACCCGCTGGTTCAGGATTTCCTACACCTGGGGCATAGGCGGGATCTAAAACATCTAGATCTATAGAAAGGTATATTTGTTCTAAATGGCCTAATTTGTTTTTAATTTGAGTAGCTATTTCCTTACTTTCAAGCTTTTGCACTTCCTTTCGTGGAAAGACCAAAATATCGTTCTCAATCGCAAAAACACTTTGCTCGTTTGTAAACGCTCTAATGCCAATTTGAACTAAATTGTGAGGTTTAATATCTGTATACTCTAATACCCTTCTTAAAACACATGCATGGGAATATTTATTTCCTTCATAATGATTATATAGATCAGGATGAGCATCAAAGTATATGATACCCATATTTTTTGGGTTTATTGCATGTAAACAAAAATAGGTGATTAAATGATCGCCACCTAAGAATAATATTGGTTCTTCGGTCCTATGTTCTTCTACCTGGTCACTAATACTATTGATAATCTCACTAAAATTCTTATCTTTTGTATCAATGTTTCCAAGATCATTTACTTTCCATCGTTGCGATAAATCTATTCCTGTTTCTGTAAAAGTGTTGTAAATCTTTGATGATGTAGCGTTTCTAATATAATTCGGACCCTGTAAAGAGCCGAATCTGTAAGAGGATGCTTTATCCCATGAAATTCCAAGAACAAGTAGATCTTGCGCTTCTTTGTTACTATTTGAAGTTAAACTGAAAAAATCACTCATAGATTCACCTACTTGTGCTCAAACAAATTCTGATTTCATTATGGATGTCAATAAGAAGAATATCTAGTTTCTATTTATTAACCTCTAATGAATAATAATCAGAAACAACCGAGGGAGATTTATAATAAGAAGAAACCTATATTGAATTTTCTGTATTAACAGGTGCAACAGGTTGAGTAAGAAGAAACAACGATGTGAATGGGCTGGTGAGGAACAACAAATGCGTAATTATCATGATGAGGA
Source organism: Candidatus Heimdallarchaeota archaeon (assembly GCA_019057635.1). Taxonomy (GTDB): domain Archaea; phylum Asgardarchaeota; class Heimdallarchaeia; order Hodarchaeales; family Hodarchaeaceae; genus Hodarchaeum. Next base: position 6,908 of record DXJL01000189.1, on the reverse strand, counting down.
GTGGGGAGAACCAGTTCATGATGATCAAGAGCTATTTGAATTACTAATTTTAGAAGGAGCACAGGCTGGTTTGAGCTGGGCTACTATCTTGAAACGACGAGAAGGTTATCGTAAAGCATTCGCTAATTTTGACATCAAAAAAGTAGCTCAATTTTCAGACAAAGATTTCGATCGTTTAATTGTGAATGAAGCCATAATACGTAATAAATTGAAGGTCAAGAGTGCAATAAATAATGCACAGAGATTCATTGAAGTACAAAACGAATTTGGTTCATTTAACAAATATATCTGGTCGTTTATTGACCATAAACCCATCCATAACCAATTTTTTTCGCTTTCTGAAATCCCAGCATCAACACCTCTTTCAGTAAGAATAAGCAAGGATCTGAAAAAACGTGGTTTTAATTTTATTGGTCCGACGATCTGTTATGCGTATATGCAATCAATAGGTATGGTTAATGACCACGTAGTAAATTGTTTTCGATATAACGCCATTAAGAATATGGAATGAAGTTTTTGGCGACTGTTTTGTTGCTTGATTAGATTTCTTATATATTTCCGCTAATTAATCAGATTGACGAACAATTTTAAAACCTAACAAGTTTTTCAAAAATTGTTTCATTATGTCTTTAGTTTACATGAAAGCATTGGAGAAAGATCCAAAGACATACGATTGGGAGTTTAAAAAGAGATTCCCTGAAGCTGAACATATTTATGATATAATAAGAACTAAAATTGGGAAACAGGGACGTGTTCTTGAGATTGGGAGTGGAACAGGACGATTAGCTATTGATCTGGCTAATCGGGGGTTAGAAGTAACTGCAATTGATGTTTCTGATAAGATGATCGTGCATGCAAGAAAAACGGCTGAAAAAGAGAATATAAACTTGGAGTTCATCCTTGGTAACTTCCTTGCTTTTCCTATATTCGAACAACTTCAAGAATCTGGCTCATTTGATTTTATTATCTCCACCTTTGCTCTTTCTGAAATTTCTCCTCTTCAACAAACTTTATTCCTGAAACAGATATCTCTTTTACTAAAAAAAAAAGGAATTTGCCTTCTTGCTACCGATACAGCCCCCAGTTCAGGCATATCCAAGATCGGTTTTTCGATTAGTAATTTCATCCGTGCACAAGTTTCGATTTTTAAGGACATCCCCTCCACAAATCCTGTAAAGAAAGTAGAAACCAAAATCGATCCCTTTTTTGAAAGCACGGTTCTTTTTCAAAAGAAAACAATCAAGTTATTCGAAATCACCAAGAAAGTTGATGATTCAGCCATATCTGAAGAACTTCCCTCCATTAAAGCTATTTTAGGATCATTTTCACAATTAAAAACTGCTTATTGTATTGTCAATGGAATATTGACAAGAAAGAGCGTACCTCCTGGCTTATATCGGATTGGGAATCCACGAAGAAATTCACCGGTTCTGGTAACTGCGAATTACTATTGGACAGTAGATTCTGTCTTTAAACTTCTTAACAAGGAGAAGGTTGATTGTTTTCTATTAATAGTGGATTCGAATGGAATAAATGTGTGGTGTGCTGCAGGGGGAGGCCATTTTACACATACACAAATATTAGAAGCAATTAGGCTATTTGATGTCAAAGAAAGGATTGATCATTCTACCTTAATATTACCTCAATTATCAGCAACAGGAGTAGATCGAAAGGAATTGTCTAAAGCCGGTTGGAAACCTGTTTTTGGCCCCGTAGATATCAAAAATATTGAACCATTTCTAGAATCATTCACAAAAGAATCTGAAACAGCGATAGTTGAGTTTAACTTCTCATTTAGAACTCTAATGGGAATACAACATGCGTTCTTCATTAGTTGTGTTCTTTTCCTCCCTTTGTTACTAATTCTTGGTATTTTAGCTGCTATAGAGATTCCATTGACAACTTTTTGGGTTTCTGTGGTATTACAGCTGTTTATTCTTGGTTTGATTATTAATATGCTATTTATTTGGGTCTACCCAATTTTCAGCTTCACATCTTCTTTCTTTAAAAAGGGCCTTTCAGTGGCAATAATCAACTCAATTGTGGTTTTACTTTATCTTATAACTCAGACAAAAACCATTTCACCATATAATTTTATTTTCTGGATAGCATTGGTTACTGTAGTGAGTTTATTCATAGTTCTAGATCTTGCTGGGAACACCCCTTATACTAATCACTTAGATGTCGAAAGTGATCTTACTCTGTTTTTGGTACCGGCATTAATCCTTTGTCTTATTGCAATATTTATTCCGTTGGTTAGTTCAGAAATTCAACATTTATTATTTTGAAAGATGGTATAGATGGTAGCTGTTATATTTACTGAGATATGTAATGGATGTGCTTGGTGTCTAGATGTCTGTCCCCATCAAATAATCATTTTAAATCACGATAAAAGGGCTGAGATCGTTAATGGTGAACGATGTATAGAATGTGGGGCATGTGCATTACAATGTCCAAGAGATGCAATACTAGCTCATCCACTTGGATGTGGTTGTGTTTCTAGTGTTGTACGGAAGAAGGTTCGTAAATTGTTACATCTACCTGAGAAATCCAAGCAGTGCTGTTAGTGTTTCGAATTATCAAGCTTCAAATTCGTAAATCTAATGAAATTCTTATTAAAAAACTAAATTCTATTGATAATCATGCTACGTAGCGAATTTCCTTTCAAAATTTCAGTAGCAAGTTTCCCAGATAAACTAGCAGAGTCTGTGTTGCAAAACTTCATAGAATTAAAACCAAGCGATGATATATCGCCTCCTAGTTATGAGATAAAGATGGATGTCAGTAGCATTCCCGTTCGCCTCCATCTCAAGCATCTCCATCTAGGAAGTCAAATTACGACTTCTCGTTTTAAAGAATTTCGAGGATCCATAGGAATGATATATGTTTTTAAAAAAAACGATTCATATGCCTTTAATGAAATCAAAACTGATTTTCATACCTTTGAGCAACTTTATAAGACTGTGGATATCCAACCTATTTTTCTAGGAGTTGGAAATAAACAAGATCCAGAAGTAGCAGAACAAATCCATCAAACACTAAGAGAAATGAACTTCACTCTAGAAGAGCTTGAACAGATCGAGAATTATTCTTTCACTCAACTTATTCGATCTGTTATCACTAAGTCCAAATCTTTTCAATCTACAACTCAAGGTTCGTGTGATATTAATTCAGAATAATTAAGTCGTTAAAATAACGATATAATAGAGGAATCTCATAAATCTGCTAAAAGCCTTCCCCAGACTCTTAATAATTGATTAATTTGTTCTTCCCGTATAAGTTCTGACTCTTCTTCATCATCACCAAAGGAAAACTTCATTGTTTCTGTTGTTTCACCAATATAAAGATCGAGTAATGCCTCAGCCGAAAATAATCTGAGTTTCTCCTCACTATGTTGTGCGATCTCTTCAATGATTAGATCTTTGAGCCCAATGGCGATATCTTTTATTACGGAATAGCTTGTTTCAAAGAATTGTTTCTGAAATTTTCGTGTTAGAAGAAGATCAAGCATGAAAGATTTATCAATTACCATAAAAAACTCGTTTCCATAAATAAAACGGAGTTTCCTTATACTAGAACTACCAAATGCAATAAATCGAGGCTTAGAGTTAAATAATACTGAAAGTAATCCGATAATTGCTGCAAAATATCCTCCAAGAAGTACATCATCCTCGACATCATAAGAAAAGGGAATATCTCCCCCATCTTGATGAGAAATTAAACACCAACTCGTAGGAGAAATATAATCAGCTTTTTCTGCCTTTTTTCTTAAATAATAATGGAATAACAAACATTCCTCCAAGGATAGAATTCCAAAATTTGATCCTGATTTTCCAACAATGACTTCAATTTGGTTATTTTCAATGTAAGATGGATTGATATCAAGGATGATATTTTGGAGCTGCTTGGTTATTTTTTCTTGATCTTGCTGGTTTGCGTCTTCAATACTCGTGGCATAAAGTATTGACGCTTGACCAACCAATACAGCAGTCATGATTTCCTTAACATTGAAAGGAATTCCCTCTTTTGCTGAGATTAACATAAGAGTTGTTGCTGGATTACTAATAGTGAAATAAAAATGATTATGTAGTGAGACAATAAAAATTTCTGCCGTTTTTGTACCCGAGTACTGCGGAAGATCGAATGTTATACTCGCAATGCCTTCACCAAATATCTCCTCTCCGAATGTTCCAAGACCTTTCAAAAAATCTACAACTATTTGTTGAAAGTCGTCTCTTGGTTCGCCGAATGTCCACTTCACTTCCTCTCCCTCAATAAAGATTGCCCAGTGTTCATGTTCTGTCATTTGCGATACTATCCCTAATTCAGGAAAAGGAGCATCAGGCTTTTCCAAGCTTTGCTGTTGAGATCATTAAATTTTCTACATTATTAAGTGTAAAAAAGCCATCAAAATCCCCAAATCGTTGAATATATTCAATAATATGATTGGTTGTTCCTATTGGCATTGTAAAAATTTGTTTAATTCCTTCTGATTCACTTCCAATTACCCCATCAGATGTAAATTGCACACCACGAGATTTTTGGATTTCCACAACCTTAACTATGTCTTTCACGAGGTATGCCAGATGATGCACGCGAGAACCATATTTTTGACAATATTTCTCTACAATAGAATCTTCATTTAACCCCTCAGAAATGACTATTACAGGCGAAGTGTCATGAAGTTTGATACATGTGGTAATGGCATTCGCTCTGAGGATTTTAAAGTTCTTAAATTCACGATAGGGTAATAAATTCATCATAGCTTGCATTGTTGGTATTCGTTCTCCCATTTTCACCCTGTAAGCAACGTGATCCAATTTAACAATCAATTTATTTAATCCTGATTCGTTATAGTTCTCTATTACCTGTTTTAGGTCATTTGACATGATATTTTCTTTCCTAATTCTAAAGTTTCATTAGAACTTCTGAATAGAAGGTGTTTATATCTTTAATAATAGGTACGATTAACAGTTTATTAATAATTATCTATTTAATTATTTCTGGATAATTTGATATAGTAGTTCACTGAATAATGTAGGACTAGTTACTTCACAAGGAAAAACATTAGGAACCATCACTTAGCCACCAAAGTTTTTCATAGGGTGAATCTTTACGTGTGTTATCGATTACCGATAATTCAGTTCCAATAAATTTCATTAATGTTTTTTTGACTTCTTTGGGATTAAACGCTAAAAGAAGGTTTGACTCATACAATTTCTTGTACAAAAAAGGATCAAGTTGATTTTGGAGTTGATTATAAGGTAGTGGTTTTCCCTCTGCGGTAAGAATATCTTTAACAATTTCTATTATCCATTCTTCCAGTTCTTCGCTTGTAATTGGATGATAAATTCTTTTTACTTCTGTCAATGGTTTTTTAAAGATGAAAAAATAGTCTCCTTGTTGAGACCCCACAGGCTGAAGCAAACTTTTAGCCGATGCACGAGCTGGAGGATGATAAACTATCCTTTCAAACAAAAACCCAGTTTGAATAACGGATCGGTATAGAATGTTACGAATTGACAAACTTGGATTTTGGAATGTTACCGTACAGTATTTTTCCCGTTTTAAAATTGAATATATTTTGTGAAAAGCCTGTCCGAGAAGATGTTCGTAAATCGCAAGGTCTTTGTTCTGTCTGGAATTAACGATTATTTCATTCCGTAAGATATCATTATACCCCTCTAGGATGTTTATCCAGGCCCCCCAAAGGTATAATAGTTCCCCATACTGGATGGAATGTCCATATGGAGGATCAGTAATAATAAAATCTACTGAATTCTGAGGAATGAGCTCTAATTGAGTGATGTTGGAATTTAATAATAAAAAGCTTGGTAGAGTTGCTTCCTGGAGCTCTTCAAAACTGTCTACTTCTTTTACATGTTTTATCTTCAGTTTCAAGTCCTTTTTAGCCCGATATAATCCTTGCTTTCCCATAACTGCACGTTCGAATAATTGCCAAACATTTGATTCCATATAATTGGGGCAGTACCAATAGCTAGGTTGAATCCAAGACGAACTAAAGGGGCGGGATGGACGCACGGGGGTCATCTTTGAGGCTAAGTGAACCAGACTAGAAAAAGCAAAAAGAAATGATTCTCTAAGGTCGGATTCGTGGATCTTTTTAATCCGATCAAGCAATTTAGCAAGTGCAATCAGGTTTCTATACGTATAAAGATCACTAATGTTGTCATACCGCTCTTTTTTAAGGAAAGCTTTCCCACCTGAATAATAAAGAGGATTTTCAGGGAACCAATAGTTCAAGAGCCCTGTAGAATTAAAAAAACCGTTTATGGAATGATTATTTATTTCATTATACCTATCGCGATCAAATGACTTTACTTTTTCCACACTTTTTCCATCTTGAGGACAGACATAACGCCTGTCGAATAACTTTGATTCTTGCCAAGAAAAACAGGTTGCAGGAATAACATTTCCACATTTCAGACATTGAGTTGAATAAAGATTCGAAATGTCTACTTTTATATCTGCTTCTATAGCTTTAAATTCTTCTAGTAGTCGCATATGTGAGATATAAAGCAATGTATTTCTCGTGACAAATATAGAAATTGGATTAATGTCAATCCCAATAGCTTTTCTTCCCAAATGCAAGGCTTCTCCAATAGTGACTCCACTTCCACAAAATGGGTCTAAAACGATCTCTCCTTCTTTATGGGTGTAGTACTTAATGTATTCTTGTATGATTCGTCCTTGATTTCGGCCAAAAAACTTGTGCATAACGTACATTGACGAATGGCCATGAAAAGGAACTGCTTGATCCATAATATACAAATGGTATTGTGTAAATCAAATGATTTGATCCAAAAACCTTTACCGTTCTTGCGTCAACAGTGTAAAGCATGTAAACAACAACTATAGAAGACGTGATAACCGCTGTCATCTGATCT
>DXJL01000188.1 GCA_019057635.1 Candidatus Heimdallarchaeota archaeon | reverse complement strand
GTATCTTTAACTCTTTACATCCGAAATATGGAATTCATTGTCCATGGAGATGAAATTATTGTGAAAAAGGGATTTATCAACAAAACAGTGAAATATTGTCCCTTTAGAACAATAACTAATGTTTCTACTAATGAGGGAGTGTTTGATCGACTTTTCAAAATTGGTTGTATAAACATTCAAACAGCAGGAGCTGGTGGAATGACTGGAACGCCTGAAGAGAAATTAGAAGGATTAAAGGTTTATGGTGAAATAAGAGAATATATCGTTCTCCAATTACGTTATTTCACCCACTCTCCCACGATTTCAACTGAACATGATTTTGATGGATCCAAGGACTTGTTTCAAAGGAATATAATGGTTGAATTAAAAGAAATAAAGAAAGAATTTATGAAGAAAAAAAGAAGTGATTTAAATGAATAAATTAAACTTTGAATCAAAAATGGTGTTTAAACCAAAAACAAGTTTTCTATACAAACAATTTCTGTACATAATATCTGTTTTTATCGTGATAACAGGATCAATCTACGCGTTAGGAGCGCTTATAGGATTTTTTAAAGCTATGGATTCTGATACAAGTGGAGATGCTTTCTTCAGCTGGATCACAGACAACCTAGCATTTTTAATTTCTGCTTATTTACTAGTGTGTGGTACGATTATGCTCTTACTTGCCATCATTGCAGTATTTTATGTCCGAGGTATAGAATATTATATCGGCGATCGAGAGGTTGTTGTGAAAAAAGGGATTATCAACAAGATGGAAAAGCATGTACCATTTAGAACCATAACTAACATTAGTTCGCGGTATGGACTATATGATCGCATTTTTGGAATTGGTACAGTTCAAATTGAAACTGCTGGTAAGAGTGGTAGTCAAATGGGCCCAGAAGAGAAAATTGAAGGGATAGATAACTACTTTGAAGTACGGGATCAAATTTTGGAAGTACTTCGTCAGTTTCGACATCAATATGCTACCACAACAGAAGTTCCTGGAGAATATAAAAGCTCAAAATCAGAGAAACCTTTTGAACAGCAATTGTTGAATGAATTACAGGAGATCAAAGAGATCTTGAGGAAGTAATTTTCCTCAACTTACTTTTTTTTTAAAACTAATTTTCCGTGAAATAATTCCTTATAATACGAAGATGAATGCTCATTACTCAACAAATCATTAACACTAATGGATTGTAAAGGTGACTACAGATTGGAAATGTTACAGATTAATAATCTGACAAAAATATTTGGAAGAAAAAACATTGCTCTAGATAACCTTAGCCTTACTATACAGAAAGGAGAGGTTTTTGGATTATTAGGCCCTAACGGAGCAGGAAAAACTACGTTAATCCGTCTATTGATCGGCCTGATCAAACCAACCTCTGGAACTGCAAAAATCAGTTATAATGGTGAGTATTATGATATACATGAAGATATCATGAAAATCCGTGAACGAGCGAGTATGCTTCCACAAGAAGCACAAGTTTACGAACAATTAACAGCGAGAGAAAACATCCTCTATTACGGTCAGATCTACGGTAATATGACGGATGAGGAAGTGAAAAATCGGACAGAGGAGTTGATTGATCTTATCGGTTTACGCGGTCGTGAAAATGACCTCTGCAAGGAATTTTCTGGTGGGATGAAACGAAAAGTACTAGTTGCTCGCGCATTGGTTATGGATCCCGATCTAGTCTTTCTAGACGAGCCTACAACGGGAATAGATATCTTAGGTGCCCGGACTGTTCGTAACATTATTAAAAAACTAGCTAAAGACATGCATAAGACAATTATACTTACTACACACGATCTAAGTGAAGTAGGAGAATTGTGTGACCGAGTTGGTATTCTAGTGAAGGGTAAACTCGCAGCAGTTGGAACTCCAGTGGAATTAGAAGAAAAATTCCAAAAAGCAGGCTTGGAGGACGTATTCATTGGTTTAACTACTGGTGAAGGTGTAATTGAAGAGGATTTTCTAAAGCAGAAGAAAAAACAGTCTCTCTTTTCTCGTATTTTAAAAAGACGGTGATATCATGAGTAACAGAATCAAACAAACATATTCTCTTGTTAAGCAGGAATTAAGATCTGCAAGTAGAACTCGTTATATCGTTATTAGTTTTATATTAATGCCGATACTGATGTGGGGTATGCAGGGAGGAGTGCAGTTGCTTATAGGTGTGTCTTTAACATCTACACAAGAAGGAGAAACAGTTTACGTTGTAAATTTTGATTTGGGTAATATTACTCATAATTATGGTGCAACGTTTGTCGACTCTCTTAAAGCTAGTACTGAAATGAATGGTTCTTTTCTCGAAGGGGCAAATATTAATGACACGCTGTACGCAGATGAGAGCTACTCGTCGCTTATGTCGATGATAAATGACCCAGATGTTGCTAGCAAAGTAATGCCACTGATTGTTATCCCTGAGAACTTCACATCAGTGTTAAATGCATTTAACATCAGTTTAAACATCATTCCCGTTGTGGAAATGTATACTCTTCCTGGAGGCCTTATTGGATCAGAATTTCTTCAAGCAGGTGTGGGAATGGTTTTAGCACAGCCTCCTTTCACACAGGTAGTTGTTGAAAGAGCAACATATCTATCACAGACAACAATCACCTTTCCAGGGGAAGAAGCAGCTGCGAGTGGGTTTGGAGCGGGATTTATTGGATTTATATCAATACTCATCGCCGTCATGGCACCTGCTCCATTCGTTAGCACAAGTTTTGCTGGTGAAAGAGAGAAGAAAACTATGGAATCTTTACTAGCATTGCCTATTTCTCGTTTCAACATTCTTTTTGGGAAGGTATTAGCAGGTATGGTGTTAGTTTCGATTTTTGCAGTAATGAACATGGTAGGACTTGTGGGATTTTCATTCATTCTTGGTTTAGCTGATTCTGGTGGTTCTGAGGCTTATAACGTCTCTGCAATGTATTCAATTAATCCTACGCTTAATCTTTTGTTACTCGTTGGAATAACCATGTTTCTATCAGCATTTGTAGCCATAGGAATAGGCATTTCCATTGCTAGTTTGACAAAGGATGTTAGATCTGCAGAATCCTTGTACAGCATGGTGATGATGGTCCCCTCTTTGATTGTAGGAATGACTTCGCTGTTTGGTGCATTACCTGAACAATCATTTGGTGGTGCTGGAATCCTCCTTTATCTCATTCCTTGGTCACATGCAATTGCAATATTAAGTAAAGGGTTATATCCACAAACATATGCTTCGAGTGCGATAACAGGTAGTATTGCGACTGATCTACTTTTCCATCTTGGATTCTTAGTCGTAGTTATCTTTATCTCTCTGTATATTGCCTCTCGCGTCTTCGAGCGTGAAAGTATTCTTACCTGAATGCTTTCTCTGCCCTTTCCCTTTTTTTTTGTTAAGTTGGGTTTTCTCATCATTGAATTATATTAAAATCAGTATTACTCCTGTAAGAATTAACAATAAGCCAATTAATTCTAATAATGATATTTTCTCCTTATTAATTGCCCATGAGATGGGTATGGAAAATAACGGACTTGCGGTTAGTATTAATGAAGTAAAAGCAGCTCCTGCCAATCGAGCGGCTTCTGAATATAAAAGAATGCCTAAAGCTGTTCCAATTATCGAAGCTGCGAGTAAAATAGTAATAACCTTCCCATCAAAGGGGTTTTTGTTGAGTGAATCTGAATTTTGTTTATTTTTGGATCTTGATTTCCATCCCATAACACATAGGATCACCGCAGCAAATGGAAGCCGAATGGCATTCCCCAAAAATGAAGTTTGTTCTCCTTGAGGAAGGAGTTCACCCAGTGCATTAAATCCAATATCTGTAAGCACAATAGCAATAGCCCATGAAAATGAAGCGATTAACAAAGTAATAACCATGAAGATATATTTTGAACCATTTCGATTAAATGATGATTCTTCTCGTGAGATCTGACTTTTAGATATTAGGAAAATTCCTGCTCCAATGATAATTCCAGAAAGGTAGAAAGTTACCGAAATGTCTTCACCGATAAGGAGGGATATCAGAAATGTGAAAAAGGGCATAGTACCTGATATCGCTAAAGCGATTGTTGTACCAAGAGATTCTTGACCAATAAAATAAGCTGTATCCCCAATAACTTGGCCAAAAAAGATACTAACAAGGAGAAGAACCAGTAGACTTGTAGTAACCAAAGGGAGAAATTTCCATTGATCAAGGATTAGAATAAACAAAACAAAGAAAATTGCTCCGACCGAAGTTCTTATTGCATTTATTTGAGAGGGAGTAAACAGATTATCAACTTTTTTGAACATTGCGTTCGCTAGGGGGAATGTGATTGCGGTGGCTACTGCTAAAATTTCTCCAGCCATGATACATACCTTTTATGCTTACTGGTTGAGAAATTCTTTGGCTAGGTTATAGTATGCCATCAAAGAGTATTCTACAGTCTTTAAACTAATTCGTTCATTCGGACCATGGGGCAATGTAGCCATTGTGTTGAGAGGAGTTTCAGGATCAAAAAGAGAGAACCCATATGCTTGAGTTCCTCGCTCTCGGAGATACCTAAGATCAGTAGCTCCAGCAACTATCAATGGAACAAATTGAGCGTTTGGATACACTTCTGAAACCGCTTTACACATAAAAGGTACAATTTCTGAATTTGGGTCGCTTGCTGTCCCCTCAGAAGTGAAAAAACCAGGTTGATCAGGAGGGCGCTCAATTATGGCCTCTTTACCCATTTCACCCATTGCCTTTCGTAGGTGTTTAACAACGAATTCATCATCCTGGTTTGGTAAAATACGAATATCCACGTCAAGATAGGCTTCTCCTGCAACAACGTTGGTTTTCGTTCCACCATGAATGATGTTAGGGGAAATAGTCATTCGTGAGAGGGCGTGCAATAAACGTGCCATGACTGGGTTTCGTTTATGAGCCATTTTAAGGACTATAGGAAGGAATATCCGATGACTCAGCATTAGTTGTGTAATTTTACTCAAACCAAGACTATTGGCCATTAGTTTGATATAATCCAGATTTATTGGTGGTGTATAATTATTGAGCCGCTCTGCAGCTATAGCTGCTTTTATGACGGCATTATCGCTTTTGTATGGCATTGAACCATGAGTAGGGGTTCCTTTGAATGACACACGTTTCCAAGCAGCGCCCTTTTCTCCAATACCCAACAACAGTCTACCAGGTGCAATTGGTATTCCCCCCGCCTCACTTAATGCATAATCAACACTCATGAAATCGGGTTGATGTTTCATTAACCATTCTGTCCCAAATATTCCCCCAGCTTCTTCATCTGCAACTATACAGAGCTTAAGATCACCTTTTGGTTTGAATCCTTCCTGGAAAAGGCATGCGAACGCTTGAACCTGTGTGGCAACGATGAACAACATGTCAAGAGTTCCTCGACCCCAGATATGTTCATCTTTAATGATTCCACCAAATGGATCCACCTCCCAAGCAGATTTATTGCCAATTGGAACAACATCAACATGAGAAGGCCCAAACATAAGTGACGATCCAGAATTTTGACCTTTTATTTCCGAAATCAAGTTGCTCCGATTTGGAGCTGATTTTAATACCTGACAGGGGACATTTCGATCTTTCAGATATTTTTCGATGACTTGTATTGATTTAAGCTCGTTTCCAGGGGGATTAATACACTTATTTTGCACTAGCTTGACTAAGAGTTGAATTGTATCTTCTACATGTTCTGTTTCTGTTTTCATAATTTATAATTCCTATTAGATTCAAAGATGAGGACTTTAGGGGCTAATACATCTGGAAATTGATTATGACTCACCTTGTATTAACTTTCACCTGTGTAGTCCGACGATTAAAGGTTTAGATATTAATTAATTTTCTCTCTTTCATTGCCAAATTAGATTATCAGGTATTTGTCTATTCTTTCAATGCTTCGACACAATTTTCCTTGACATCTTGGCCAGAATAAACCTAAAATACTCAATAAGTATCAATAGATTATCTCTCCTAGAAAGAATATTAATCTCTATTTAGACGATATTGGTCACAATGGACAGAATGATATGGTGATATCTATAGATCGGGGGGTGAAGCAAAATAAGATAAAGGATGGAAATATTGTAGTTTTTGCTGCTGCAGGGATAGGGTGGGCATGGAATGCTGGTGTAATTCGGTGGGGAGAACAGTAAGCAAGGGTTGAAAATATGAAATATGGTGAAATCAAAATCGGTCAAAAAGCTAAATATATTCGAAAAATAACAGAGGAGGACATTGATAAATTTGCAGAGGTATCTGGTGATCATAATCCAGTTCACCTTGATGAAGAATACGCAAAACAAACAATTTTTAAAGGAAGAATTGCTCATGGAATGCTTTCTGCATCTTTTATCTCGACAGTATTAGCAGATAAATTACCTGGCCCTGGAACTATTTACTTAAGACAAGAACTGGCCTTCAAAAAACCTGTAAGGATAGGAGATGAAATAACGACTCAGGTAGAGGTACTCTCCAAGGATGATGAGAAAAAGAGAATTTCATTAAAAACTACCTGTTTGAATCAAGAAAATTCGATTGTGATTAGTGGGGAAGCTCTGATAATGCTGACACAATAAGTGCTGAAGCTAAAATTAACTTATAAATAAAATAAGGAAATATTATTTTTTAAACACTTGGTATACGTTCAAGGAACCACAGATCAATGGAAAATAATACACTTTCTTCCAGTTCGTCTGTTTTAACAGTTTCAAAAATTTTGATTTCGGAAGAAATTGTTTAACTGAGCTAAAGTAATATTCATAAGCCTGAACGTTAGAGGAAAAGAATAAAGCCAATTTAGGAACAATTTTTCTGAAATAAACCGTAATAAAGCTCCTAGCTATTCGATTTGAGGGAAGAGCTGATTCTACTACGATCAATCTTCCTGATTTCTTCGTTACTCTATTGATTTCTTTCAGTACTTGATGTGGATTAGCTACATTCCTAATCCCATACAAAATTGAACATACATCAAAGCTCCTATCGGTGAATGGAAGAAAATTGATATCAGAGTTCAAGAAAAACAATTCACCATCAGTAGATTCCTTTGTTTTTATCTTCATCCGGTTACGTGCAACTTCTAGCATCCCTTTGGAAAAATCACATCCTATGACTAATTTATTTGGAAAATGTAGAGAATGAAGCAAAAATGCAAAATCACCTGTACCTGTGGCAAGATCTAGGGCTCTTCCATCTTTAGAAAACTCTGTCAGTTTAAGAGCGAATTTTCGTGTGTACCGATGGATAAATCCCGTCATAATGTCATTCATTAAGTCATAACGTGGAGCTAATGAAGTGAACATATTTGAAATAACTTTAGCTGATTTATCGAGTTTCTGAGTCATTTTTAATCAAAAAAAATCATGGTTAGAACGGAGTAGAGGACAGAAAATTAAATAGAGGAAAAAAGTAATAATCATTGTGACTTGAAATACATCACAATAATGCTCCAGAAATTATTTCTGGAATATCGAAGACAATTCTTCAGATTTCAATCTGTCCGAAGAGCCTAGAATTAAGAAGAAGATACATTCGCTTGATTCACCAGGTTCTAAAAACCAGGATTTGGCAACTCCTCCTCCAAGAATCATTTTACCGGCGTCAAGAGGGAATAAATTTGCGTCTGAGTGAGGAGAAACAATGGAAAGACTTTTCCCCTCCTTAACATAGTTTAATCTTTTAAGATGTTCCGTACCTAGTGCAAAGATTGGTAGAGGATTATCTCTAGTGAAAGTATGAATAATCGATGTATCTGTGGTCTCAAGTTGAGCAATCATATCTTCAATAGATCCATTAATAGCAGGTGATAGGAGGCTTAGTGATAAAAATTGAAATGTGGCAGAAGTAGGATTGGAAATATGCAATCTGATTTTAACGAGTTGCGAATCTCCACTCAATAATGAATAAGAGGTTTTGAAAACTAATCCTTTCAATGACTTTCGTTCAGCTACTGTAACGGTATATTCCACACCATACCATGGATCATTTTGAACCTCTGATTCTTGGAATTTTTCATTAAAGAACTTGAGGTCACTTAAATCATCATTTCTTCCAAGTAAGATTGTCAGTAGGCCTCCAGGGTCCTGATTAAAGAATAGAGATGGTACCATGGTAGGAAAATTTGAATGTAGATATTCCGTATCTTTATATTTGATAGATGTCAGAGTACCGACAAAATCTTTGGAACTTGTAATCGCGAGTGACTCATTCTGTACTTTAGTAACATTTTTCTCTCCAATAGGGGGTATATTTTCCATTTTTGGTTTTAATGAAATGTTAAATACGAGTACAGATATTTCTTCAGATAATTCTCCTGATGGAGAAGTAATCTTGACTTTTAATTTACTAGTTCGTGATACGGTAATTTCAGGAAGTTGAATCTGAAAAGTGAAGTTTTGGGGGTTCTTTAAATTCAGTTCAGAAATCTCTTGACTCTTAGGAGTACATATCCAGTCATCAGGAAGATCTAATGAAATCTTTCCTGTCACAGGCATAAACCTAGTTGAAGTGACGTTGACATGTATGTCATTGACTTTTTTTCCCAGTAGCAGTTCTTCATTAGGGATTACGATATTTAGATAAGACTTCGGATGAACGGACTTCTCTGAATGTGGAAGAATAGTTTTTTTACTTAGGTAATAAGATAATTCCCTCACATCTTTCCATTTCCCTCTTAAACTGCACCCTATCCAGCTTTTTGGGGACGAGGTTATAGATAATGCAGGGATGAAAACAGATTTTTCTAATGTTGTTAAGGCTCCTCGACTCGGGTTTGCTAAAGTATTTTCTGTTTGATAAATGTGGTAATAGGTAACATCACCAGCTTCAACACAAACCCAAGGTTCATACTGTTCTGTTCCTTCTGGAAGATCTCCTTCTCTTATAGGCCAAAGATAATTAGGTCCTACGATCAATTCATTTTCAAAAACAAGATATCTATTACCCATTGGCATATTTATTCCATCACTATAGGATGGTTGCATTAGAATCGTAACTTGATCTTTTATCGTTCCTAAATTCTGAATCTCTTCCCATACAGTAATATGATTATCACCTGACCTTAATTCAAAATTCCGAGAAAAAATTAAATTTTCTTTTGATCTACTCTGCTTAGTGAGTTTTACTCTAATTGAGCTGTTTTCATAGATTATTTCTGGCTCAAATTTCACTTGATTAAATTCACTAAATCCAAAAGGAGGGCCAAAGTCGAGGATGTTAGCACTAATTGCCATTGCTGAATCTTCGGTAGATTTCAAGGTAGCACGTGCCCCTTCAAGATGTATGATAGATCGAACATTTTGATTTTGTAATATCACTCGTTTTTTATCCTTTTGTATACGTGCAGCAACAGACGGATAATCGGAAATAAATACAGGAATTTCAAATACTCTGCTTTTTGATTTTTCCATCCTCAATTGGCAAAAAAGAGTGACTGCGTTGTCTTCTTTATATTCAGGAACTTTAAGAGCTGTTCGAAGACCAATAAAGCTCTCTGGATTAATTTTAATCTGATTTACAGGATTAGGTATTGTAACATCGGAATCCGTCCAGAAAATCAGTTCACCCTGAATGGTTTCTGTAGTCCGATTATTAACATTTATTCCAACTTCTTGTTTCCCTGAAGGTATCCAACGAGTTAAATCTGAAGAATTAATATCAACGGGTTGTTTTGCTCTCACTCCTGATTCTAAAATTAGGTCATTCCCGTTTAAAGTAACCCTTGCTTTGATACTTGGTGTTTTTCGATAAATACTAGAATCTATGGTTGTATCAATGACCGAATAATAATTTTCAATGCTCACACCACCAATCGGGATG
>DXJL01000187.1 GCA_019057635.1 Candidatus Heimdallarchaeota archaeon | reverse complement strand
GAAATCTATTTCAACTCCAACTTCTAGGGGTAAAGCGGCGGTCACAAAAGGTAAAAAATTCGAGGATAATGTAGCCGATGTATATCGCCTATTAGGAGCTAAAGTCACTCAGAACATCGAGATTTGCCATAAAAAAGTAGACATTCTTGCTACATTCCAACTTCCAGGTAGTCCTACTATACATAGAGTGATTGTTGAATGTAAGGATGAAGAAAAACCCCCTCGACAGAATCAAAGAGTAATGGAATTCCAAGGACTTCTAAATACTGCAAGAAAATCAGACGATGCCGACTCAGCAGAAATCATTACACGTGTTCCCTGGAGTGATCAAGCAAAAGGTTTTGCTCAAGAGGCGGGAGTTGAATTGCTGACTTACGCTGAAAAGATAGCACAGCTTATTGATTTTACTACTTATCTTAAAGATACTGTTGATATATTCAAAAATGGAGACCCAGCAAGACCGCATGAAGCTCCACTGGGGAAGTACTACGTTAATCTTAGTGCAGAACACATCATCGAAAAAGAAACTGAGCAAATTCCTAATATAGATGATTATATTCATGATTGGATGCAAGACAATAATACGCACCACTTAGCTATTTTAGGTGAATACGGAACTGGGAAAAGCTCATGGTGTCAGAAATTGGCTCATGATCTTGCAGCTTCGTATTTACAAACAGTTGGTTCTGCTAGAATTCCAATTCTATTTAATCTTCGTGATTTTACTAAGACCTTGAAAATTGAACCTTATGTTAATTCATTCCTTGATGCTGAGTGTGGTGTGCTAAATCCTCGGTTCAAATTATTTCAGGCTATGAATGAAGCTGGAATTTTTCTCCTTATCTTTGATGGCTTTGATGAGATGGCAGTAAGAGTAGACGCAGACACATTGGAAATAAATCTTCACGAGATCGAGAAACTCGCATCATCTCCAAAAAGCAAAGTTATCATCACCAGTAGGCTTGAATATTTTATTAGCAGTGAAGAGGAAACAAAGTCTTTCCTTCCAAAAAGTGAACTCCTTGCAACTCGCCAAATCGAATATGCCATTTTAAAAATTGTACCTTGGAAAGATGAACAGATTAAGTCTTTCTTAGAAAAGAGGGTTCCATTGATTAAAGAAGCTAAGGAACCTTGGACTTATTATTATAATCACATAAAAAAGATTGAAGGGTTATCTGACCTTTCTAGACGTCCCGTGCTTTTAGATATGATTGTGAAGACCCTACCACAACTGATTGCAAGTGATATGCCAATCAATCGACCAAATTTGTATGAGACATATCTCAAGGGAGAAATCAAGCGTCAGAAGATTTTTAAAAATAGAACCTTCTTGCTAACAGAAGATACTCGTTTATTGTTGCTTCAGCATTTAGCCCTTGATTTTCATGTTAATGAAATATCAGCAATTACCTTCAATGATGGAAAAAAACACATAGAGGAAGTTGTCAAACCTCCTAAAGGTGAAATTGAAGCATACACCAGAGATTTCCTCACATGTTCTTTTCTTATACGCAAAGGTGATGAATATCAATTTTCCCATCGATCTATTATGGAGTATCTAATCGCAAAAGGGTTATTTGAAGAAATCGAAAATAATGCACCCAATACTTTTAATCGTCATCGTCTAGAACATGTTGTAGCCGGATTTATAATGGAATTAAATCCTAATGTGGACACATTATGGAATTGGATAGAATCCACGAAATCTGAAGTAAAAGAAGATTCTAAATACTTAGGAGGCAACTCAGCAACTTTACTTTGCATGTTAGATCGGAATGCTTTAACAGGACAGGACTTGTCAAGAACGGTATTAACTGGCGCAAACTTAAAGTCAAGCGATTTAAAAGGGGCTAATTTAAATGGAACTGTCATGAAGAGTATAGATCTAAGAAAGGCTCAGTTCTTAAAAAAAGAATTGGAAAGAGCAAATATTTCTGATACTATTTTTTCTGTATACTTTTTTGGGAATTTCACGAATCATATCCAAATGGAAGGCTTTATTGAAAGCAATTTTCTTTCAATTGATAATGAATCAAGTGGAGTAAAATTTATCAGGGCGTCCTGGTCTTCAACAGATGATGAAAAACCTGGAATCCGATATTATGGAGTTGCTGATTTACAATCGATAAATCTAGAGAGTGTAGAATTAGTCAAAAAAAAAATTGAGACTCATTCGGGCATAATAGCAACTTTCATTTATGCTGATGAATATGAAAAACTTACTTCGACATTTTATGAATATCCAGAATTAATGTATTCAGACTTCACATCCTTTCTGAATTACATTTAAGGTGCCTGAATTGAAATCACAAAATAATGCAAGCGATGGCAATTCAAGACATCTGACCAACATCTAGGATGCCCCGGACAAAGCGTAGCGCCGTCCGGGGTCTGTGACATATAATGTTGGGATATTTATACTTAGTGGACCCTATTACTCAATATGCTCACCAACAGTTACATCCACCTGCCCGGGATAGGTGCCACAACAGAGAGAAAGATATGGGACTGTGGTATCAAGTCCTGGGATGAATTCATGGAAGAGCCCCACCGTGCCGGACTGGCAG
>DXJL01000186.1 GCA_019057635.1 Candidatus Heimdallarchaeota archaeon | reverse complement strand
TTAACCAACATTAAATGACATTTAGTGAACTCTAAAATCATAACTATTTAATTGAAAAAAGAAATTCAAAACAAATAATTATTTTTGCGGGGAGGAATTCATTCATATAGATAATCAGTATGGTATTCAAAGTCACAACACCATAGGATGTCAAATATAATGGAAAACAAGAAAAAATTATGCACAGAACCCTGAAAAGAAGGAAAAGAAAGACTTGAAGATTTTTGTCTAGTTCGAAAGTGTTATAAGTAGATATGTTTCTTGTTAGATACAGATCTAAGTTACTAATCGGAGAAAAAATAAATGTCCTCTAGTGCCTTATTCGGTGTGAAATTAGTTGAAGTTATGCCTCCTTCTGTTCGGAAGGTGTATCGAACGTTGAAATCTGGTAAGCGTATGCATGTTGGTGAGATTGAGTCTAAGACTCGTTATTCTCCTCGTACTGTCCGTCAAGCTTTGCGTCATCTCAAGAATGCTGGCTTAGTTACCCAAATTCCTGATATGTATGACATGCGTCGTCATTATTATACTGCTATTGCTGCTTAATATTGTGAGTGTGTGTTGAGATATGTCTTTGTCTTGTGTCAATTGTGGGTCTGTATTAGAAGCAGGCTCCAAGTTTTGTCCCTCGTGTGGCTTTCAGGTTGACCTTCGTGAGTCCCGTGAGTTTGTTGAATATGCCCCGTCTGTGAATTCGCCTGAGAAACCCGTGTTTTTTTCTTCCTCCCCTAAGCGACGTATTTCTCCCTCTCACTTTCCTTCCCGTCGGTGTCGTCCTCGGCGTCAACATTCTGGGTGGGTTATTGGTGTGGTCTTTTTGTCCGTGGGCCTATTGTTTGCCCTGTTACTCCTTGCTCCTTTGGCTATGTATGGTTCTTTTGCTCATGATGGCCGTATGGTTGATTTTGGTACCTCTATGGGTGATATGGGTGAGAGCATTGGTGATTTCTTTGGTGGTTTAGGT
The DNA here is from genome assembly GCA_019057635.1 of Candidatus Heimdallarchaeota archaeon. GTDB lineage: Archaea > Asgardarchaeota > Heimdallarchaeia > Hodarchaeales > Hodarchaeaceae > Hodarchaeum. The sequence continues at coordinate 4,731 of DXJL01000186.1, read as the reverse complement.
GATGGTATTGGTGATGTATTTGATTCTCCCTTTTCTGGTCACTCTTTTAATAGTGTGACCTTTCTGCTTTTCCCTGGCTTCTTTTTCCTCTTTGGCTTTGTTCTCATTCTTTTTGCGGCTCGTGCTCATCGTCGTCCAGTGTAGGGGGTTTCTACTAGCGAATCCCCTCCCTTTTCTCCATGATGATTCTGAAAAATCTATCTTTTTCTGTTTCAATTGAAGGTGATTTCTACTTACCAGCTCCATGAGGTAAGCTTATCTTAAATATTAGTTTTCTTCTACGTTTTAACCACTTGAAGTTTCATAATTAAACTGGTGGTTTAGAAAATGGGTTTGAAAAGAAATCTGCTTCTGGGTTTATTCCTTATTGGATTATTCATTGGTTTTATCCTTTTTCTTGATGAAATCCGCATTATTCCATTTTTGGACGGTTTAACGCCATTTTTGGATGATATAGGATTTCCTGAACGAATATTACCTGATTTGAGCCAATTCCATCTTGCAGGTGTCCATCATTGGATGTTTGGAGTTCTCTTGATGCTAGTCTGTGGACTAGGATTGATCTATACGATCAAAAACGTCGAGAGTTATGATTACTTCTCCTAAACTATATATCCCCACGTTGTCGAAGAAGAAATAATATATCAATCGATACTTTCCCTTTATAGATTGCATTTCTTGTCTGAGTTGAGTGGAAGACGACTTGCCCCTTGAAAATATTATATCCGCTGGATCACCCGCTACCAGTACGAATGGTTTTTTCTTTTTCTGAATCATTTTTTTCGGTTGATTCAAGATTCGCTTATCGAGGATCGACTGAAAAAAATCATTATTCGTCCCATTCCGTTTGATCTCGCCTATTACGTGCTGCCCTTCAAAATCACCTGCTTTCAGCTTGCATTTGTCGACCTCGTACTCCAGATATGTGAGTTCCGCGGTTAAAGTGGCTGGTTCCCGTTTATCTACCTTGATTTGATGAGAAAACATTTTCATTCTCTAACCCTCACCTATGATTCGACCTCTCCCTTTTATATTTGCCAAATCTGAAAGGTGTTTCGATCACCTGTCATAATTGTAAACGGCTTAATAAGGAGAGTGTGGCATTTTGTGTTTATTGCAAGACGATTCTCTAATTCTCCTCTCCCCTTAGAAAGCGTTTACCCCTCCCTTTTCTCTTTACATCCTTTGTGTGATAAAGAAAATTAGAAAATGCAAAGTTTTTTAATATTGGGGGTTAAAGAGGAAGAGAAGCTGCTTTGATTCGGATCACAGAAACCATTGAATTTTATAGATATCTTGGGATCGCGTATTTTACTTTTGCTATCTTTGGTATTTTTTTTACCACTGACCTTTACTGGTGGCCCGAAGGAGGCCCCGGGGTCACGTACGATTGGGTACAATTTCCTACTGGTTTGATGTTTCTGTCCCCTTTATTCCTTATTTGGGGATTGATTTGTTTGAAATTACAGGCTTTGGACAAATTACATCTCCCCTCTACTGTACCAAGTAAGAAATCCCGAAAAAAGGCAATGATAATTCCATTCCTGACTTATCTCTTATTATTACTAGTAAGCGTTTCTTCTTCTCATATTCTCTCAACCATGAGGTTCCGAGATGATATTATCCATTATCCGACATATTTTGCTTGCTTATTGCTCTATTTTGTCTTTGTTTTTCTTTCTGGTTTGTTTTTGTCTTTTCTTGATCGTTCCTCTAGACTAGTTCAGCTGAATCTCCTCAAGCTAATGAAGCATAAAAATTTGGTTGTGTTGTTAAAACTAGGCTTAATATTGATTCCTTCCGTCCTTACTCTTATTGCATTATTTTCTGTTTCATTTACTAGTAATCTTTTTCAGATACTGGTTTTCGTGGATGGAGACCTTGATATTCTGTCTATATTTTCTACGTCTGTTCTCCCAATAATTTTGGGAGTGATTGGAATCAATTTGGCTTTTACTGAACTTCTACCCCTTTTTCTTCTTTTTTTCCTCTTCTGTACAAGTCTTTTAGTTATCGAACTTTTCTCCCTTTAGTGGTTTTGTCCTCATTCTCTTTGCGGCTCGTGCTCATCGTCGTCCAGTGTAGGGTTTTCTCCTCGAAAATCCCCTCCCTTTTTTCCGTGCTATTTTTTCTTTTTCCTTGTCCAAGGTTTCAAAGCTAATACCTGGATGAAGCAGAAGCATATATAATTGACTGGCTGAAAAATCATGTTGATAAATACCTGGAAGACTGAAAATCGCTATTTAGGTGGAAATCATGTCTTATAAGATTGAGGAATTGTACAAAATCCAGAAAAAGGATATAGAAACCGCATGTCACGTTTTAGGAAAAGCTTTTCACAACGATCCTGCATGGATATATATAATTCCAGATGAAAACTCGAGAAAAGAGAAGCTACCTTCAGTTTTTGAATATGTGGTACGTTATTCCTTGAAGTATGGAGTAGTTTATGCTCCTACGGAAAATCTTGAAGGGATTGCAGCGTGGGTGCCACATACAACTATGGAGAAATCAATATGGAGAATTCTTAGAAGTGGAGCTTTTAGAGCTGCCTTTAAAATGGGAAGAGAAATTGGCAAGAGAGTTGAGAAGCTATTTGATCAAATTGATAACGATCGTAGAGAGCATATGAAAGATAGGTCGTATTTCTATCTTCAATCAATCGGTGTTTTACCAGAATTCCAAGGCCAGGGGTTTGGGGGAAGATTACTGAAACCCATGTTTGCAAAGGCCGACATAGAAGGTTTCCTGATCTATTTGGAGACAGAGACGGAAAAAAATATGCATATTTACTCGAAATATGGCTTTCAAACTTTGAATGAGGGGCGTGCTCCTGGTGCTGATTTTCATTTTTGGGAGATGGTGAGAGAACCAAGGAAAATAGAGATTTAGATCATGAAAATTTCAATTCTTGGAGTTCCTTTTAATGGAGATGGAACGGCTCCTGAGCTTGAAAATCCCGGTCAATCGTTTAGAGATGAGGGATTGATTTCCTTCCTTCAGAGTAAAGGCCATCAGGTAAGTGATATGGGAGATCTGGATATTCCTTCATGTTCGAATAGAAGAGATCCTGGTACAAAGATCCTCAATTTTGATGTTTGGCGAGATGTATCTTTGAGCTTATCTAAGACATTAGTTGATGTACTGGATGAAGCTAATTTCTCGATGGTATTAGGGGGAGACTGTAGTATTTTAATGGGTATATTTGATGCTTTTAAAGTTCGAAATTTTCCAATGAACCTTTTTTTTCTTGATGGACATGCGGATTTTCACGATATTACTACTTCTTCAACAGGTGAACCCGCAGATCTGGAATTAGCTGCCCTTACAGGCTATTTATCTAAAGAAATCGTCTGCATGACGGGTCGTGGTCCTTTACTAAATGAGGAAAATGTTGTTGTATATGGAATAAAGGAATACGAATTAATTGAAACCTCGAATATTGTAGTTCTCGATCGAAAATCTATCTTAGATAATGGGATTAGATCCACCTTTTCTAGAAGTCTTAGCTCATTCCAGAATCCCAATTTACCCATCTGGCTTCATTTTGATGTTGATGTTTTGGATAAAAGGATTATGCCAGCTATTTATTATCCAGTTGAAGGAGGCTTTTCATACAATGAAATCCTTGAGTTTCTCACTCTTATAATGAAAACAAATAAATTTATTGGACTTAGTATTGCTTGTTACCATCCAAATATTGATGTTGATAAGAAGGGGATCAAAACGCTTTTTTCCCTCTTTAATGGAATTTTCTAGGATTTAATAACTTCTGCGGTAATTCCCACTGAAGGGAATTCTGAACTCCTCCTAGATGGGTTTAAGTTCAGAGCTTCCTGACTCTATTGGTATCAATCAGAAGTTTTTTTCCACAACCGTCCAGTGTAGGGGTTTGCTAGTTTCCTAGACACTCCGCCCCTCCCTTTTTCTCCTGATTTTCCTCATTATGCCATTGTTTTAGAGATGAAATCGAGATAAGATTGACCTAGCTCTTGAAGGATTTTTTCGCCTTCTCTTCGCCAGTTATAGATTGATGTTTCTCTATAGTGAATCTCGAATCCTTTGGGCACCGATTTTTTGTTTAATTTTGCTGCTATTTCCTTCCCCTGCTTATTAGAAATAGTTTCTAGGTTACTTTTGCGTAAATCGTTTTTTGTACCAACTATTGTCACGGGTATCACTCCTTTTCCATTATGTTTCCAGACTAGTTTTATCCATTTCTGTACATTATTAACTGACTGTCTATTTGTAATATCGAATACCACGATAGCACCTAATGCTCCATAACAATAGATCTCCTTCATTTCTAGAGGGTTTAATATCCACATTTGAAATTTCATTAAATATCTTCCAATTTGCTTTTCATGCAATAAAGCAATAAATCCCACACTAGCCCAATGTGCGTCAATCGTTACTGTGTTTTTAGAATCCCTTGGATAGATTATTTTGTTTATTAAACTTCGTTTTCCTACTCCTTCGTCTCCTACCACGACGATTTTCATTAGATAAGACATTCTTTTCCCCTTCTAGCTTCTTTCTTAGCTTGTAGAAAATCCATCATCATACCTAGTCGTAATGAGTTCATGCGATATTATATATTCCATCAATGTTGAAATTTGGAGTTAATACAATAGAAGCTTGTTGGTCGAGAAGTATCGGAATTAGTTCAAGAAGTCTTGCTGGTATGATTGGTGAAATATTTAGAAAAGAAAATAGTACTGGAAACTTTAG
>DXJL01000185.1 GCA_019057635.1 Candidatus Heimdallarchaeota archaeon | reverse complement strand
GAATGGGTGCAGAATATCAACCGACAGCACTGGAGCCTGACAGAGGTTAACCAACAGCTTGAGGCAAAGCTGGTATCATCATTCAGGAATGTATGGGATGCGAAAGAGGAGAAGGGACTGAATATGCGGGATACCAGCCTTGCAATTGGTGTGAGCAGGGTGGCCGATTCGATCAAGATGTTGGGACTTTTCCCTTAATTAATACATTATATTCTATTGGAAGCGATACGACTAATTATTAAATATTGATATAGAGGGAGGGATGGGCGTTCAGGGCAATCCTCGATATGGTCAATATTTTGCATTGGGTAAAGCATGACTGCAGGAGGGGAGATTCATGCTCGGGTAGGAGATAAAAAAATAATTTCATGTTTTACAAGTTCTCTGATAAATAACCATTAAACAGGATTCAAAGGAATAAACCACTTTATTTAAGTATAGGAAGACCTCGTACTGTTAGTACGAGGATAGTTATTGCGGACGATAGGTATTTTATGCTCGGTGTGGCGATTAGAATCCAAAAGAACCCTTTTCAAACCTTAAAATTAGGCGCAAACTAACTCATAGGATCATAGAGAATAATATCAACAAAAAGACTTATTCAATTAAATACAGGATATCTGAAATGATATAAAAAATAGGGAAAAGTAATGAATTATTCAATTATAGCAGAATCACTAAATAATAACCAAGGAATAATTTCATCAATAGGATTAATTATTGTCATTCCTTTAGCTATTCTATCTGATAAAATTATCTCTTCCTGGAAATCTAAGAAATATAAGAAAGAACTAAAGGAAACATTACTTAATGAGTTGTGGATTAATTTAAATTATGTAGCTCAATTAGAAGTGTCATATAGAAATCAATTAAAAGATATTGAAAATTTCCATATTCCTCACTATCCACCTCGTACTCATGTTTTAGGAAAATTTTTTGAATTTGATATATTAAATAGTCTAGATAAATTAGAAAAAGGAAAAACAATTGAAATTTTTGAACAATTAGAAGATCTGAAGCACGAATTCATATCATGTAAAAGTTATTTAATGAATTTTCAAAGTGTAGACGAGGTGGAGTACAAAAAATTTTGTTCAACTATGTTGACTTATATTGATCCTCTCATGAGAAATATGTTAGATTTATGGATTTCTTTGGTAAAAGATATTGGAGCAAAATCATCTGTCTCTCAAATCCAAGAATTGAGTGAAATTATTTTGGAAAAAATAAAAGAAGGAAAATGGATTCATTCAAGTTATAAAGCTTCTTCTTTTGATAAATTGGAATATAGAGATATACCAAAATTTGATGTTATTTTATGTTGGGAAAATGATTGGGAAAATTCAAATAAAGAAGTTTTAGAGATACGAAATTTAGTAGCAATCCATGAAAGTTGGAAAATTAACAATTAATGCTAAATTTTTTATTGAAATTTCATTGACTATAGAAGTGTTGCTATAAAATATACAAAGCTATTGAATAAAACCTGCGCTTCAGCTATCAGATTAATAATGAATACGATGGGAAATAAAATTTGAGCATCCATGTTGATGCCCCGGATTTCCAATCCGGCCGGTCGTTGACTTTAAGCGCAGAGAGTTCTATCTTGATATAAGCACGAAATAAAGTAAGTATCTTGCACAAAAAGTAAAACAAAACGGAGGATGAAATACGTGAAAGAGAAAAAAAATAGGAATAGAATGAAGCGTGTATTGACTGGTGGAATTTTAGTTCTGGTATTGGCAGCTATGGTTTTATTGTCCGGCTGTGTCGATCAGGACAATGCAAAATCATCAACGAGTCCCCAGGCTACAGCTACACCCAAGCCTCTGGCTACAACTACAACGAATCCCCAGGTTGCCAAAACGCCTGTCACGAACACTGGAACATTAGTGCCACCTGAGTCAATTATCCAGCAGGCTGATGTCCCGGAGCTTATTTTCGGAAGCTTTCTTTATATGTCTGCTAGAGCAGACACGGAGTACAATTATTCCATTAAAGACCACGTTAAGTCGTCTAGGACTAAAGAGAAAATAAGACCTAGTTATAAAAATGTCGGACAAGGGTCCTCGTGGGTTAGCCGGGAAATGCGGTCCCTAGTTGTAAATGTGTACGTTTTCGATTCGAATGTTGGGAATGGAGGAGATCTTCCCGGTCGTCTTAGTTCTTGCACAAGCGCTTCCTGTGGTTCAGCAGATGTCGGAGATGTTTCGTTATATTATACTGATCCGTGGAGCGAATCAGAGATTACGAACTTGTACTATGCAAAAGGGAATTATTTTGTGGAGATCATGGTTCAAGACAAGACAGGAGCTAGCTATAATGAAGCCATCCGAATTGGCAAGATAGTCGAAAGTAGACTGAAATAAATAAATATACAAACCTTGAGCACATGCTCGGGGTTATTTTTTATATTGCTCTAAAAAATCAGTTAAGAGTTGAAAAGGAATCTCCCTCTTATGTGAATCTTGAATTATACTATATACTAAATACAATATACTGAAATAGGGATGATTATTTCCTGTTTCTTAAGATAAGACATGTCCCTTTGTATCGTCCGTCTGCCGCTGTTCAGGAGCAAGGCGAGATCTTCCTGGACGAGAAGTCCTCCCTGATCATATGCTTCTGTTGCAAACCGCATCATTCTGTACTGCCTGAGAACATGTATGCCTTTTTTTTCAAGAATTTCAGCATCTTCAGGATGGGAAATGGTGAGTTTTATTGATACGGTTTTTATTTTGTCCAGTTGCTTTCCCGGCGGCTCATCTTTGCTTACAGCATGATAGATGATCTGATTGTCTCCTTGCAGGTTTCCGTAATTCTCTTCTATGAATTCCTGCATCAATTGTACGAGTGAGCGGCAGGTAGCTCTTGGAAATCCGTATTTTGTTTCAAGTTCATGGAAAAGCTGCTGTTCTGCGGTCTTGATCCAGACACTTCTGAATTCGGTTTTTTGTTCTGGGTTTATTGTCATGGCTACTTCCAAAATGCTGTATTCTATTTCTATTCTTAAAGAGGTAGCCATTTGGCGCAAAGGTAAATTTGCCACTCTCACTATTTTCGTGCCCATTTTTGCCGATAAAAACCTAAAAAACAAAAAACGATAAGAAGCCTCATGCACCCGCGCCAGGATGCCCCATTTTTCGAAAACGGGAGGTCCGTGACTAGGTTAGTACACTATAGTAACCTTCAATAAAGAATAGGAAATTCAATCCCCACACACCGGGCTCTTCCGCAGCCAGTCGATATCTGACTGGTACAAGGTCCGGAGGTCACGCAAACCCAGTCTCAGCATTGCCAGCCTGCTGACACCCAGGCCCCATGCAAGGACAGGATGTTTTATACCCAGGGGTTCGGTGACCTCCTTACGGAACACACCTGCACCACCCAGTTTGATCCAGCCCATACCCTCGATATACACTTCCGGTTCCACGCTGAGCTCGGTAACCCATAAGCTCGAGACTTGGTAGGTGTTAGGATTCCCAGGGAGTGAAGAGCTGACCAATGAAGAGACTCTAGAACTTGAATGCGAGTTTTTAGTCCCTGCAGCTCTTGGACACCGGGAGCAACATTGATGCTGCAAAATTCCATTCAGGGGTCTGTGACTTCATACCTTGAATATTCACAAATAGTCTTCCATAGTAACTTGTATTTGTTCAATAGTTTCTTTAAATCTATACTTTGGGTCTTTTTTGCATTTATTGTTAGAGTTAGAAGGATGTGTTAAACAAATTACAGGAATGCTAATATTTTTTATTCTCAAATAATTACTTCCATTTTTCGATATTGAATTAACCGCAGAATCCCTGGTGAGTAATTCAATTACATCTTTTCCCATAAGGATTAT
>DXJL01000023.1 GCA_019057635.1 Candidatus Heimdallarchaeota archaeon | reverse complement strand
CTGCAATGAAATCGCCACGCATATTCTCTGGAATTTTAGAGATGAATTGCGGATCGCGAAAATAGAAAAAGCTTTGTTTAGCCAACTTTTGATTGCGAAGTACACCGTGGACAATCTCCAGTGCAGTAAGGGAATGATCAAAATGGTCTCTAAGCCATGGATGTGCAATTTCGGCTTCTTCAGGAATGTGATCAGGAATTGAACCGTAGCGTTCGCCCAAAATTCCAATAAAGAAAGGGCGTGAACGTTCAACCTCTTCAAGGATGATCTCGAGTACTTTGCCAGCTTCGGCTTCTTCTTCAGTGACTCCCCAGCGAAGGTCAATATCTATGAGATGCAGTTGCCGCTTTGTACAACGTTCCCGAAGTTCGGGAAAGACCACTTTAACCAAATGATCCCGCTCTGCATGCATGTCCTGGAACGTGCTGCTAATAAAAATACGGACAGTATTCCAAGACTGTGTCATTATAGTTCACCTAACATTAGACGTTGCGTTTCTCGATATCTGATATAAGCCTATTTTTCCATTTATCCCCCGAATGAAGTGAAGCTACATCTAGGAATAAGTCAATTTCTAGAAACATTTTAAGAACTCCATGATGGCGACTCATAAACTCAGGACGATCCTCGCTTGTATAGGAAACAAAAACACTTTGAATTCGTTTTTGTTACATCAAATTCTAAATGTTCATTTTGAGCATTAATAATATGTACAAATGTAAATATCACCAGTGAAGTTAGGAAAATACTGACTAGTTTGAGTTTATAATTACATCTTAATTTTATCATGGTGCCTCCAATTTCTGGAACAGGAAAACTACACGCCAATCCTGATTTTCATGAAGCATCATCTCGTTAACAACTTCCAGAATCTCAGTTAATGTTTTCATGTCCTTTGCATCTTCTATTTTTTTACTGATAGAGGAGAGATGCTGCTCCATGTGACGGTATCTTTCTGCATTCTTCAGATACTCTTGATGAACCCTTATCCCTGCCAGGGAAGCACCAATCGCTGGAAATATTATCGCTATTGATGTAAGTATTTTTGGAATAGCATAATGCCATGATTCTCCGATCTCAAGAGTGTGCATGATTACTGCAATGAATGTTATCAGGAATAGAATCCCACAAAGACTAGAATATATTGTGTGCTTACGTCTGTGCCGTACACTGGCTTTTTTGTAATAGGATTTTTGATCATTTATCCATGCTTCCAATAAAAATTTTTTCAAAGAGTCGAATTGATATTCAGATTGCAACTTAGGTTTCTTTCCCCAGACATACATATATGCCCTCACCATCCAATCATCAGGTTTATGAGATAGACTAAGATGTGGAGGTGCCCTTGGAGGTTCACAATTTATGTTTGCTATACATAAGAAAAGACCAGAACGTAAACGCTCTGCTAGAAACCTATAATCAATCCATTTGCGATTCCATTCTCCTTTGTGTGAAAAAAACAGTAAAAACAGAATCGCACCGATTTCAATAGCCTCAAGCCAAAGAAATTCGGGATGATGAGGTAAGAAAAGTGTCTGAAGAGTGATAGTAGCAACCGCCATTGCGGCAAGAATGTAAATAGCATTTCCAGCTTTTATATGATAACGCTGGTAGTGCAATGCTAAAAGGTCAGCTCGTACATAATGTGGTATGAAAGTATTTTTCAGTTGTTTTAGAAATGGTTCAATATCTGAATTCCTATTTCGTTCGATTAGAACATTGTATTGAAACTTAATAGCAGATTCAATTTTCTTTTCACTTAAATTTTCATTATTGTATATATCGAGTTTTTTAAGAAATTCGAGTGTATGTTCGTCTAACTGATCTACAGTTAAATTTCCATCTATTGAATTTATCAAGAAAACTGATTTTCCAATATCGTTTGCATATTTAACTATTTCAGCAGTGCCACCCTGTCCAGCTGCTGGTTTCCCATCCCATATCGCAATTAACACATCACAATTTTCAACCACAAAGCGCCCTACCTGCTCATAGGCACCATTCCTGGTATCAGTTTTATCAAGTGTTTGTACGGATTCTGCCTCTTCTAGGAGATTAAAAAACTCGTTTTGGGATTCTGTAAAATCCTGAATATAGTCGTCCACAGGCAGTGGAAGCACAACCTTGAGAGTTGGCTTATCAACATCCTTCGATACTTCCCATCCCAAAACCTCTTTCGCTACAAGTCGGTCAGCACCCTCAGCAAGTGGTGAAATTATTTTGAAAGTATGTGGTGTATGAATTAGTAAATCATCAAGTTTTGTGAGGATTTTTATCACACTTTCACGGATAAGTTGCTCATCGGAAAGTTCACGATGACCTGTTACGCCTATCCGAATAATTGCGGGTATGATTAGGTTACCATTATCCGGTGAAAGCAAATTATTAACCTCCATAATTGTTACTTCCAATTATAATACATATATTTAATGTAATTTTAACTTTCTTATAAAGAATTCCCTTCCCTATCATTCATCCTCTCCGCTCCCGATGATAATCAAGGACTTAAGATACGGTCATTCTTGTATCATGATCTCACCTTTGATTAATGCGTCTTCCATGTCAATCCACCCTTTCTTTTTCTCATAATCTACTTTTCCTAAAACTGAAACGATTTTTCATTAATAATTGCTGTTCGTTGTAAAAACCTACAAAAGAAATCCGTTGTGCATACAATTACTGCCCAGTCTGAAGTGTAAAAGTTCTCCCGCCCTTCAAAGTAGCTGTAAAAACCAATATTAAAAATAAGTCAAGAAGCATTATTGGAAAGATTTATCTAAATTGAATGAATGAATATATCCAAATAATTTCGCTATAATAAAAAATAAGCTTCTCGG
>DXJL01000022.1 GCA_019057635.1 Candidatus Heimdallarchaeota archaeon | reverse complement strand
TATCTCACATTTGGATTACCCTTTTTTAATTACATTATAGTTCTATTAATTTGACGGATACGAATATAAGCTACCAAAAGGAGAATTATCCGAAATCAACAAAAATAATGTTTAATAAAATAATACCTAGCTAGATTCACTCGGATACTGTTAAGTAATACTAAAGCCCCGTGGTGTAGAGGCTATCATATGAGGCTTTGACCCTCACGACTCCAGTTCGAATCTGGACGGGGCTGCCATTTCTTCTCTACATACATTAAATGCATATAAATTACAGTCAAGCCCCATAGTGTAGTGGTTAGCACCTCAGGCTCTGAATCTGAAGACTCCAGTTCGAATCTGGATGGGGCTGTTCTAATTTTCCCATTTATGGTGAGCTTAAAAAATCTAGATATATTCCTGAATTCAAACACGATTCATTAATAATTTTACAATAAAATGATTCTATTGAATTAAGATGAATCAAAATACACACCCATTTGATTATTTAGCAGGACATCGAACGATCAGTTTAACAACGTACTATAAAAGTGGAAAAGGTGTAGCTACTCCAGTAGAATTTGTGAGGAATAATGATCGCTTATATGTATCAACCAGAAAGAATTCCTACAAAATAAAACGTTTAAGGAATAATTCGGATGCAAAAATTGCCCCATGTACAATACGTGGCAAGCTAAAAGGCCCTGAAATTGAAGTAAAGGCACGAGTGCTAGCTAAAGAAGAGGAGCAATTTGCCTTTGAAACAATGGAAGGAGCAAAAACATTCCTTGTGAAAATTCTCATCGCTTTCACGAAATTAGCATTTTGGAGAAAAGAAACAGAACGTGTGTATTTGGAAATAACTCCTAACAACTGATTACCTTTAGTTTTTAATCCGAATCGATCAAGAAGAATTATTTCTTTTTTTTCTGCTTCTTTTTCTTTGGTTGAGGAAGTTGTTTCTTGATTCTTGCCCAAGTATCACGTAATGTAATCGTCCGGTTGATAACTAGTTTTTTCTTGGTAAATTCCTCTGGATCAGTAAAGAAATATCCTACTCGTTCAAATTGATAGTGGGTAGCTGGTTTAGCTTCTTTTAAACTGGGTTCTACATATCCAGTTATCGATTTCAACGAATCAGAATTATAATCAGGTAAACCTGAGGGATCTTTTCGATTGAATAATCGATCGTATAAGCGAATTTCCGCTTTCAATGCATGATCTCGGGAAAGCCAATGTATGGTTGCTTTTACTTTTCTCCCATCTGGAGATGATCCTCCTCTTGTGTTGGGATCATATGTACAATGAACTTCAAGTATTTTCCCAGACTCATCTTTCTTGACATCAGTACATGTAATAAAGTATGCATTCCGTAATCGAACCTCTCTACCCGGCGTTAAGCGATAGAATTTTTTAGGAGGGTCTTCCATAAAATCTTCTTGCTCTATATAAAGCACTCGTGAAAACGGTACTTTACGGGTACCTCTAGATTCATCTTTTGGATGATTTGGTATTTCTAGATGTTCTACTTGGTCTTCTGGATAGTTCGTAATAACAACTCGTAAGGGATTTAAGACAGCCAATACACGATTAGCTTCCTTATCTAATTCATCACGCACGCAAGCTTCCAATAAACCAACATCGATATTTTTTTCTCTCTTTGTAACACCCACTCTACCAAGAAAAGTTCTAATCGCACTTGCTGGGAATCCTCGTTTCCGCATCCCAGCTATTGTTGGCATTCGTGGATCATCCCATCCAGAAACATATTCTCCCTTAACTAATTCTAGTAATCTACGTTTACTCGTTATAGTATATGTTACATTCAAGCGAGAAAATTCAATTTGCCGAGGTTTATGTTTTAATGTTCCTAATGCTAGCAATTCATCTATAAACCAGTCATATAAAGGCCTATGGGTTTCAAACTCTAGTGAACAGAGAGAATGAGTTATTCCCTCAATTGCATCAGATTCCCCATGAGTAAAATCATAACTAGGGTAAATTATCCACTCTGTTCCAGTTCTATAATGACTTACCCTTTTGATCCGGTACATGATCGGATCACGCATTAGAAGATTTGGAGAAGTCATATCAATTTTAGCGCGTAGGACTTTCGAACCATCCTCAAATTCACCTTCACGCATCCGCTTAAATAAATCAAAGTTTTCTTCAGCTGATCTATTTCGGTAAGGACTGTTTACTCCTGGTTCTGTTAGAGTTCCTCTTTGTTCTCTTATCTCCTCAACACTCAAATCACAGATGAACGCTTTACCAGCCTTAATCAGTGCAACTGCAAATTCATACAGTTTCTCAAAATAATCTGAAGCGAAGTATAATCGATCCTCCCATTCAGCCCCTAACCATTGAACATCCTCTTTAATTGCCTCTACATAGTCCATACTTTCTTTGGAAGGATCGGTATCGTCAAACCTTAAGTTAAAAAGGCCATTATATTCTTGAGCGACACTATAGCTTAAATAGATAGCCATAGCGTGTCCAATGTGCATCCAACCATTTGGTTCAGGAGGAAAACGCGTATGGACTCGACCTTCATTTTTATTAGTTCTTATATCCTCAACAATTATCTTTCGGATAAAATCAAGTCCAAATTCATCCTTTTCTGGTTTATCTGGTATGTTATTTGAGGTTTTCAAGGGTATACCACTTCTAAGAGATCGATTCAAGCAAAAATCTTTTGACTAATCAGTCTACGAGGCCTTTTGTCAGAATTTTAAAAATAGAGTTGTTTGAAACCGCTAATTGTGGGAATATTTCCCAACATTGTGATTTATTCACTTTCTTCTTTTTCATTTTTACTATTGAAATCTCCATCGGGGGTTATATTTTTGGTGCAGAGGACGAAAAAATCGACATTTGGTATTAACAATCGTCTGTGAAATTCGAATAAAATCGTCACTTCTATTTACTTAAGAGTTTCTTATGAATATACACGCAATTCCAGATTATTTCCATATAATCTGGAACAGACTCAAATCTACCTCTAACACAGCTAATATCTCTAATTATCTCACAGAGACTAATTGCTTGTGTAATTATTTATATTCTGCAATCTATGTATATTTTCTATTAATGTTTCATATTTCTTAGATTTCGACAATGTAAATGTCCCCAATTGACATCTTTTAAGAAACATTCAGTTACTTCTCTTTCTTCATAAACGCTAGATTAATAATATATTAGACTTAATACTATCTTAAGCTTCAGTATGATATTTCAAACTACAAGAAAGTTAAGCTGGCTCTAAAAGTGAGTGAACAGAAGCATAGTAACCAAGTCCATTTTAGTAATTATGCCATTTTCTTTCATGACCTTCAAGGAAAAATCCTTGATATTGACCAAAAGGGATTAGAGCTTTTTGGATACACAAAAGCAGAGATTTTTAATTTAAAAATTTCTGATCTTCATCCTCCGGAATTTCTTGAAGAATCGAAACGAGCTTTTGATACGATCACAAAAATGGGTTTTGTAGATTTTGAGATTGATTTTCTGAAAAAGGGTGGTGAAGTATTTTCTGCAGAAGTCTCCTCAAGAATATTTGAGATTAGCGGGGAAAAGGTTGTTCAAGGTATTGTCCGAGATATCACAGAGCAAAAAAGAGTAGAAGAAACATTACGAGCATCAGAGGAAAAATATCGAACACTTCTCGAAAATATAGAAGATAGCTATTATGAGGTAGATCTAGCTGGTAATTTTACCTTTTTCAATAAAAATTTGCTCAAGATTTTGGGATACACTGAAAATGAAATCATGGGGATGAATTATAGACAATACTGTAGTGAATCAGTCTCTATACAGGTATTAAAAGCATTTAATGACGTGTACGTAACAGGAAAGCCTGTAAAAGAGTTTGAACTGGAATTTATTAGGAAAGATGGCGCAATGGGCTATTCAGAAGTGTCTATATCTCTCATACTTGACTCTTCAGGAAGAAAACATGGATTCAGAGGGATCATTCGTGAGATTTCAGAACGAAGAAGAGCTGAAATTGCATTACAGGAAGCTAAGGAAAAGTATCAAATGCTCATTAATAAAATGGAGGAAGGGGTTGTATTAGAGGATCCCCAAGGTTTCTTCACCTTCGCTAATCCCCAAGTAACGAGCCTATTAGGATACGAAGAAGAAGAATTAATCGGTAGGCACTGGTCAGATTTTATTTCACCTGAATCTTTGGAAATGGTTAGAAGTGAGACAGCTAAACGAAAGGAAGGCTACAGTAGTAGATATGAGACAGTAGTATTAGGAAAAAATAACAAACGAATACCGATTATAGTTACAGCAACCCCTATTCATTCCACGAAAGATGATTTTAAGGGTGTTTTAGTAGTCTTCACTGATATCACCAAACTGAAAAAAGTGGAACAAAAGCTTAGAAAATCAGAAAAGCAAATCCAAAAGATCAAACTTGAAGAAGAGCTCTATTATGCCATGTTAACTCATTTCCTGAATAATGATCTACAGAAAATCCTTTTTGGCTTGGATATGTTGGAACAAAAACATCATTCTAAGAAAGAATTCGATCAAGAAATGGTCAAACAATTAAGAAAGATTGTCAATTATTCTTCGCGAAATATTGAAGTAGTGAATAAAATTTTTGCTGTACTTCAATCAGAAACCCCAGGTAAGACCGAAAAACTAAAAGTTCTCAGCTTAATTAATGAGGCTATAAATAAATTTAGACCGTATTCTCATCTCAAGCAAATTGAAATACAAGAGTCATTTCTTTCAAGTATTGTACTAAAGGCGGATAGTAATTTATTTGATGTGTTTTATGAATTATTACGATTTATTGTGAGTACTGGTTCTAGTATGCTAGATCCTGATCATTCAGAACCTCCCATTCTAATCGATGCCTCGATTCTCTCCTCGAATCTTTGTATCCGCATCCATGATACCAATTCGCAACCAATTTCTCAACATCTCAGTGCTAAACTTATTTCATCTATTACAGAGAAATGGGAGTCTAGAGGATATTATCTTCCTATTGCTCTTGCCTCTGTTATCATGAAGTATTACGGTGGAACTTTGAAAATTACTCCATTAGATCCTAAAGGAAATATCTTTGAGCTCCTATTCCCCCTAAAAATGATCATCCACTGAATTACAATTAGTGCTGTCCGAGATTCTTCATTTCCTCAGAAATCTCTCCTAATTTATCTTCCATGGCTTGGAATTTCTCAGATAAGAGAGTCTTAATATCCTGAAGGGATCCTAAAAGAGCGTCCTCTCTCGAACTTGAGGATGAGTCTTGTACGCTATTATCAACGGTTGAGTCTTCCTTTTCTTGTTGTTGAAACAAACGTAGTTGGGTTAAGATATAATCACGGACCTCACGATAGATAATTATCCCTTCTAATTTTTCTTCAGCCATTGACTCCAAAGAAGAACTAGCTCCACCTGCTGTTTGGATTTCAATTGTACCAATATTGAATAACCGATCAAAAGGCCCTGATCGCATACTAATATGAGTTACAGTCCTGTAAGGAACATGTTTCTCGGTTTTATTAATTAATCCTTTTTTCACAACAATCTCACTCCCATGTACAATGAAAACCATTTGTCTAACGTAGAGATACATGCCAATTCCATAAATGACAAACGCTATTAACCATAAAACAGAAAATCCTACCGAAAGGAGGACATACATCTCGGTTAACTGTTGTTGGACTGTTGGCCCTCTAGAACTTCCAATTAATGTATTAACAACTATTAAAAATACAATCATT
Source organism: Candidatus Heimdallarchaeota archaeon (assembly GCA_019057635.1). Lineage (GTDB taxonomy): Archaea > Asgardarchaeota > Heimdallarchaeia > Hodarchaeales > Hodarchaeaceae > Hodarchaeum. The sequence goes on along the minus strand of DXJL01000022.1, from coordinate 5,720 downwards.
GCCCCAATGAATATTACAGCTGTCAAAAGAAACAGAAAATAATTTTTGTACAGAAAATTTCTGCTAGGGCGTATAATACGTGGTTTCTCCGGTGGAGAAGATGGGATATCAGAACCGATTATATGAGGTAGATCATTCATTATCAATCACGTTTCACGAGCAATAATTTCTTTTATAGTAATTTCTATAAGGTCTATAACATCTAATTGGATATTTGGAGAAGGTAAACCATGTTCAGAACGAAGAGTGTCGAGAATATTTGTACAATCCGTCTTGCATAGAGGTCGACAATGATGTGCTTGCCAAGGAAGAATGGATTGTTCTTGTAGATTAATGAATAGGTATACCATAGCATTGACACGAAAATCAAATCCTTTCAGAATTCCATTCCTGAGCAATATCTCGTTTACTTGTTCTTCTTCCTTTTTACCTTCAGCAGTGTCAGCCTGTAGTGAAAGATCTAGCCGAAAATCATTGGCTAGTTTTAACAATCCTTCTCTAATCTTTTTATACCCAACAGATTTAAATTTAGATACAGATCGTAAGTCAACAGCTTTGTTAGGCTTACGTACTTGGCGATTTTCAGCGTTCTCTAGCACTTCTGCACATTCATTCAATGTAATGGATGGGCTTCTAAATATCTCTCGAATCACTATCTTTTCACTATCTGAGAGCTTTTTCACTTGAAGTCCATTCCTTTCGAATGTAGTATTACTATAATTAGTTAATTACCAATTTCTTTTTAAACCTTCTGGTGAGATGAAATATCTAAATATCATAGGATTGAATCATTTATGCAATTTACTAATCATTTTTTACAAGAGTATAACTGTTTGAGTGAAAGGTACAAATTTCTTGAAGATAACAGAACTAATCCTTAATTTTTCGACAATTGAGAGGTGACAGTTCATATCAGGGATTTTTTCCACAATCGAAGAATATTTAAACATGTTACCAAAAAATAGTAATTGACGAATAATGTCAATCATCAACCTACAAAAATAAAATTGGTGTAAAATTAATGATACCTATCATCCCTTATATCCCACCTCGTCAGAAAGGTCAGAAACCAAATTTAGTTGCTTTCATTGTTAGCAGCTTTCTTCTGTTATTTCTGATGTTAGTCTTAGTTGGATTTCCATTCTTAAACGGAATGTCTTTCAATATGGTTTTTGTTGTTCTAGGAATTATTATCTTCATTGTGTCCTTTATTCCTGTGATTGTATTTCTAGAATCAAAACAAACCAGTCCTGATACAGAAAAACAAGTTAGATACGTTTCACGACCATCTCAGTCGTTACAACCCACTTGGGAAAAGCATTCTCAAACTAACTACGAATTTTGTGTCAACTGTGGTTCATTGGTCGATACATCAGATTTTTTTTGCGCTACTTGTGGGACACGATTAAAATAACCAATTATTCAAAGGTGACATGTTAATGAAAACTGAAAAAACATTAAATCGATCTAATGGAGTAATACAAATAAAAAACCTTTCTAAATTTTACTCGAAAGGACAAATTAAAGCGGTTGACGATCTATGCTTAACTATTAACCAAGGAGAAACCTTTGGGTTACTTGGACCTAATGGTGCTGGAAAAACAACCACAATTCGATTGTTAAATGGACTTATTAAACCAACAAATGGTACAGCAAATATAAATGGATTTGATATCCTCAATGATGCTCAACAAGTAAAATCAATATCTGGCCTCCTTGCCGAATCTCCTGGAGTCTATGCGAAACTCTCTGCTTATGAGTTTCTCGAGCTCATGGGTTCTCTTTATGGCATTAACAAAACAAAGTTAAAACCACGTATAAATGAATTATTGAGCTTTTTTGATCTTTTAGATAGAAAAAATGATCTTATTGAAGGATTTAGTACAGGTATGCGTCAAAAAGTGTTATTAGCATCTGCAATTATCCATGATCCTGAGGTAATCTTTTTAGATGAACCCACTGCAGGTCTTGATCCACGAGCTGCTCGTACTGTTAAACAATTAGTTAAAGATATGTCAAACCGTGGAAAAACTATTCTTATCAGTAGTCACAGACTTCCAGTTGTTGAAGAATTATGTGACCGGATTGGTATCATCCATAATGGACAGTTAATAGCGATAGGAACAGTATCAGATATTAAAGATCAGACTCAAACACGTACACTTGAAGAGGCATTTATCGCAATTACTAGTGGAGTCCCTAATTCAAGCATATCCCCTTGGAGGGCATGATCAGAATGATATCCTTTCAATGGTGGACAATTGCTAAAGCCGATTATCGCATGATAACAAGTCGTTTTAGACAATTCCGTCCAATTCTCCCTTTCGTTCTTGGTGGGGGGTTAATTTTCTGGATTTTCTATTTGGGACCCTCACTAGCAGAGTCATTACTATCAGAAATGGACATCTACCTATTTTCCCTAGTTGCAATAGTTCTTGTTCAGTTTATTCTGTTCTTTTGTTCCCTAATTTTCTTTGTTTTACCTATGATGAGTATACTGCAAGATATTCGAGATCATCACTTTGAAAATTTATTTTCTACTCCCGTTAGCCCTGGAAATCTCCTCTTTGGAGAATTTCTTGGTAAAATGCCTTTTTATGCCACTTTCGCCCTAGTAGTTGGAAGTTTGTTCACGATTGCATTGATTCCATTAGGCATAAGTGTGATCCAAGTACTAATTATTCTCGGAATATTCATTCTTACTTTTTTAACGTCCTCTTGGATTGGGAATGTCACAGCGGTACTTATCAGGTCATTTCTCATGAGAAATGCTAGAGGCCGTGATATTGGTAAGGGTGTGGCATTTTTATTAATTATTCCTTTAGTTGGTCTTATGTATGCCGCGATGGGTGGCTATTTTGATTTTCTTCTTGATCCAGAAAAAGGCAAATGGTTTGGAGACTTGTTGAAGTTTTTCCCTAGTTCTTGGGGGGCAGAAATCATTATTGAATTTGCTCGATCTCCAGGTAATCTCATCGGAATTAATCCTTCAACTTTCATTCAAGTAATCTTACTGATTACCTTTACTATTGTTGTTTTCATTACAGGGATAGTTTTTGCTAATCGATTATATAGTCTTGAATTGAAATCATTCTCAGCTGCAAAAGCTAAGCCAGGTAGAAGATTTTATCGTGTTTTAACTATGTTACTTGGGAATGGATCATTTGCAGTATTGGTTTCTGCTAGCTGGAAAGGATATACTCGTACTGTTAGAAACTTGACAATGCTCTTGTACGTCATTGCACTGGTAGCATCCATCAATATCTTTCTTATGCAGCCCGAGGATGTAGAAGGTGCGATGGTTAGTACAATCATGATTACTCCTCTTTTAGCTGCTTTTGTTGCGGGAGAAATTGGTTTACAGGGAAAAGACAGCTTATTATTATACAAACAGACTCCGACTACTACATTTTCTTTTGTGAAAACGAAGTTATGTCACTATTTCTTAATTATCATCCCGTTAGCGGTTGTAATGGAAGTAATAATTTCTCTCCTAGTTCCTAATATTCAATTATATGAGCTTTTTTTCAATGTGATCTTTCAAATAATTATGGCTACAGGTTTAACCTTGTTTTCCACCGGTTTATTTCTACGTAATCCAGCATTTCACGACAAAGCTCCGGAATATATGGTTAATATGCAAGTCATCATATTCTTAATCATGATTCCATTTTTTCTTGGCCTTATATTTCTGGATCAATTCCTATATGATACTTTCCGCATTATCAATTCCTTCTATTACATAATGGCTATTGTTGCCTTTTGTACGACGACTCTAGGACTTATTTTTCTTTATATCGGAGTTAGACATCTAGATAGACTCGAATAAAGTACCTTGGAGGAATGATGGGTTTAGGGGGAGTTTTTTTTTAATGATTGATTTTAGTTCCTTGAAACTACGTTTCTAAGAACTAGGGGGCTAAATTCAGGATATAAAGATAATTTTTCCCAGCCACCGCTATATAAGACGCCCTAGAGAAATTCTCCTCGCAAATGTATAAAAAACATGATGTGAAAGTAGTTCCTCAATATACTAGAGAGCACATAACCATGATGAAAAAGAAATTTTTTTTTGTAACCTGTCTCTTTATCTTTATTTTCATATTGAGTGCGACCCCATCACCCGTGTTGGCACATGTTTACCACGATGATGACGGAGTTCGTGTAAAAATAATAATTGATGATGTTTACTATTTTGATGCCGATTCCGACGGTGCAGAAGATGATGTGGTTGTACATTTCACTTTGGATATAAATTTTGAAGGATGGTATCTTTACAAACTAGAAGCGGAGCTAGAACTTCCCTCTGGCGTTGTTTATAAGCATAAATTCTACACTTATGAAATTCCCTCCAACTATTCAGTTCTCTTTATGTATAATCACGCGACTGAACCTGAATGGTATATCATTAAACTCGAATGTACTGTTTATGCAAATTACGACAAATTTCGTATTCAAGATTCTCTAGTCTTTGATCCCCCTAAAGGGATTGGTGGTACCGAACCTTTAACTACTAAATTATTCATGTAAATAATATAGAGACAACATAAATCAACATAATGAGTACAAGTTTAAGTGTGATAATGAATGGAGCTCAAATTTGAAGATTTTGCGATCCTCTTGGCGTTAAATCAGGATCCTTTCATGTCGATGAGTGAGCTCTCTCGCCAAATTAAAGTCTCAGAACCTGAAGCAACTGAAAGATATGATCTTTTGAAAGCGAAAGGGGTCATTAAAAATCCGATCGCAATCTTTAATCCTGAATCTTTGGGTTTACAACGTATTTATGTAATTACTATTCTTCCCGATTATCCTTGCTTGGAAATTATAGAAGAATTATGTACTGCCCATCCTTATACACACTATAGAACAAGAATTTATGGGGGAAGTATTGGAGTATTTATTCAATTTGATATTCCGATTGGTACACAAAAATATATTGAAATGTTATTTGAAACGTTAGTAGAAAAGAAAATAATTGCTTCGTTTGAAATTTCAGAAAGTAGTGGGGTTAGAACTGAATCCTACCCGAATCTAGATAAATATAATGCTGGAACATCAAGTTGGAGTTTTATATGGCCAATTTGGTTTGCAACGCTTGAAGTAGATCCTCCTCGTTTACCAACCCCTTTAGAGATAAAAAGAAATTTCTCAGAATTTACACCTGCTCAAGGTAAAATCCTTGAATTTTTAACAGAGAATGCCTCACTATCAATAAACGAACTTTGTGACAAGAGTGGCCTAAGTAAAGAAGTAGTCGAAACTGAGTATTCAATTGTGAAGGAAAAATATGTCGGGGTAATTAGATTTATGTACGATAGAGAGATTTTTGACCTTACTGAAACAATAATTGCTTTTGGGTCAGCAGTTGATCTCCTTAGACAAGAACGATTGTATAATGGTATAAAGACGGATACACCTCCTTTCTTCCTGTCTCTTGATATACTAAAAGACAATAAAATCCTCATTTGGATAACGATGAGTCCAGGACAAGCCTCTGATTTTACCTATGCTTGCTGGCAAAATATCCCTAACTTTAAAATCTATGTACTTGATACAAAAACACAGGGGTCTATGCATTATTGTTTTTATCCAGAAAATTTTGATTTCACAAGTGGAAAATGGAAAGCATCTCAAGAATATATGGTGGATGAACCTCTTCAAGCTACTAAGAAGGCTATGGTAAAAATACAAAAATAATTTAAAACCTCTGAAATTTC